>NZ_LSMW01000004.1:0-33481 GCF_001566765.1 Pseudomonas sp. HUK17 | reverse complement strand
CTGGCGCTCAACGCGGCCATCGAAGCGGCCCGCGCCGGCGAGCACGGCAAGGGCTTCGCGGTGGTGGCGGCCGAGGTGCGCAAGCTGGCCGAGCGCAGCCAGGTCGCGGCCCAGGAGATCGGTGACGTGGCCAAGAACAGCGTGGCCCTGGCCGAGCGCGCCGGTACCCTGCTGGACCAGATCGTGCCCTCCATCGGCAAGACCTCGGATCTGGTGCAGGAGATCGCTGCGGCCAGCGAAGAGCAGAGCAGCGGGGTAAGTCAGATCAACGGGGCTATGCTGCAGTTGAATCAGCTGACTCAGCAGAACGCCTCGGCCTCGGAAGAGTTGGCGGCCACTGCCGAGGAAATGAGCGGCCAGGCCGAGCAACTGCAGCAGCTGATGGGCTTCTTCCACACCGGTGAAGGCCGTGCGGTACAGGACCTGGAACGGGCCATGGAGCGGGCTCGGCCAGCCGCTCCGCGCAGTCCGCAAGTCGCCGTCCGTTCCCAGTCCGCCGCCGGTGGTCGCTTGCCGGAAGGCTACGTACGTTTCTCGGAGTAACCCATGAACGCCCTGACGATCTCCGATCTAGAGCAAGACACCCTGGGTCACCAGCACCTGACCTTTGTCGTGCAGGAAGAGACCTATGCGGTGGATACCCTGGCCGTGCGCGAGATTCTCGAGTTCGGCCAGCTCACCCAGGTTCCGCGGATGCCGGCGTGCATCCGCGGCGTCATCAACCTGCGCGGGGCGGTGGTGCCGGTGATCGATCTGGAGGCACGCTTCGGCGGTAGTCCGACCCAGGTCGGGCCACGGACCTGCGTCGTCATCCTGGAGGTGCCCACGGGCGATGACCTGCAGGTGCTTGGCGTGGTCGTCGATGCGGTCAGCGAGGTGCTGGAGATCGCCCCCGGCGACATCCGCCCGGCGCCCAGCTTCGGTAGTCGCCTGCGCCCGGACTTCATCGCCGGCATGGTCAAGTCGGGCAGCGGCTTCGTCGTCGTCCTCGATGTCCCGCGGGTGCTGGATATCGAAGAACTGGCCGGCCTGGCCGCGCGTAGTACCAGCTGAGCGCCGCTGGACCCCTGATGCAAAGACTCAGAAAAGACAGGAAAAAGGAAGCGCAACATGCAGTTGATGTTCTCGCTACGGACTCGAGTGGTATGGTCGGTACTGGGCATGGCCGTAGCCCTGCTTCTGGTAGTGGGGGCGGCCTGTTATCAGCTGAAAGCTTTGGGTGGCCCAGATGTCGGTTCGGCCCAGTGGCTGGTGGGCGTGCTGGGCCTGGCTGCCCTGGGCGTAGTGGTCCTCGGTGGCGGGTTCATCATGCACACCTTGCAGCGTCAGCTTGGCGCCGATCCGCGGGTTGCCGCCCAGGTGGTGGCGCAGCTCGCGCGTGGTGGGTTTCCACGCCAGTTGCCGTTGCGCGAAGGGGATACCCAGAGCCTGTTGGCGCAACTGGCCGGGCTGGTGGCGACCCTGCGCGAAGTGGATGCCGAGTGGGGACGCATCAACACGGAGCAGGCGCGAGGTCACCTAGACGGTCGCTCCAATGCTAGGGCGTTTCCGGGTTGCTATCGCGACTGGTTGGAGCAGTACGCTGGCACGCTGCAACTGCAGCAGGACGAGCAAAGACGTGCCATGGCCTGCGTCAGCGCGATCGCCGCTGGCGATTTCACGGCGAAGCTCGATCCCTATCCCGGGCAGAAGGGCTTCATCAACGCCAGTGTCGAGGAACTGCGCGGCAGTCTGCAGACCCTGCAGGGCGAATTGCAGCGGATGTCCCACGAGCATGCCATCGGCGATATCGAGGTCTGCATCGAAGCCCAGGGCCTGCAGGGCGCCTTTGCCGAGATGGCCAGCGGTATCAACGCGCTGGTCGACAGTCACATCCAGGTCAAGAAGAAGGCCATGGCCTGCGTCAAGGCCTTTGGCGAGGGCGACCTGACGGCGCCGCTGGAGGCCTTCCCGGGCAAGAAAGCCTTCATCAACGCCCACATCGAGCAGCTGCGGGGCAATCTGCAGGGATTGATGGCGGAGATGCAGCGGATGTCCCAGGAGCATGATGCCGGCGACATCGACGTCAGTATCGACGCCGAACGCTTCCAGGGCTCCTATCGCGAAATCGCCGCTGGCATCAATGCCATGGTCGCCGGTCATATCGCGGTGAAGAAGAAGGCCATGGCCTGCATCAAGGCCTTCGGCGAAGGCGATCTCTCGGCGCCGCTGGAGCGCTTCCCCGGCAAGAAGGCCTTCATCAACGACAACGTCGAACAGGTTCGGATCAATATCCAGCGTCTGATCGATGACGCCCAACACCTCAGCGAGGCGGCCATGGCCGGTCGCCTCGATACACGCGCCGATGTCAGCCTGCATCAGGGCGATTTCCGTCGAATCGTCGCCGGCATCAACGGTACCTTGGACGCCATTGTCGCCCCGGTGAACGAGGCCATGGGCGTGATGGCCAGGCTAGCGGAGGGGGATCTGAGTCGTACCGTTCAGGGCGACTACCAGGGCCAGTTGCTGGAGCTGAAGAATTCCATCAACGGCACCGTCGACAAGCTCAACCAGATCATCGGAGAGGTGCGGTTGTCGGCCGATGCCCTGGCGAGTGCCTCGGAGGAGATCTCCGCCACCGCTCAGAGCATGAGCCAGGCCAGCACCGAGCAGGCGGCATCCGTGGAAGAAGCCAGTGCCAGCATCGAAGAGATGTCGGCGTCCATCGCGCAGAATTCGGAAAATGCCAAGGTTACCGACGGCATGGCCGGTAAGGCGGCCCAGGAGGCGCAAGAGGGTGGTGCTGCGGTCCGTGATACCACCGTGGCGATGAAGACCATCGCCGACCGGATCGGTATTGTCGACGACATCGCCTACCAGACCAATCTGCTGGCGCTCAACGCGGCCATCGAGGCGGCGCGGGCCGGGGAGCACGGTCGTGGCTTCGCGGTGGTAGCCGCCGAGGTGCGCAAGTTGGCCGAGCGCAGCCAGGTGGCGGCCCAGGAAATCGGTGCCGTGGCCAAGAACAGCGTGGCCTTGGCCGAGCGCGCCGGCACCCTGCTGGATCAGATCGTCCCTTCCATCACCAAGACCTCGAGCCTGGTACAGGAGATCGCCGCGGCCAGCGACGAACAGAGCGGCGGGGCAGGGCAGATCAACGCCGCCATGCTGCAACTCAATCAGATCACCCAGCAGAATGCCTCGGCATCGGAAGAGCTGGCGGCCACGGCCGAAGAGATGAGCGGCCAGGCCGAACAGTTGCAACGACTCATGGACTTCTTCCATACCGGAAAGGGGCGCGCCATGCGCGATCTGGATCGCGCGCTGGAACATGCCCGGCCGTCGTTGCCGAGGTCCCATCATCCGCTAGCGTCCGGTCGTGGCGAGACGGCGAACGCTCGCTTTCCAGAAGGTTTCACACGCTTCGGTGAATAGCGCCTAGGCGCCATGCCGTGGCCTGGCTGAACAGCCATCGGCTGGCGCCGCTGCGCCGCCTGATGCGCCCCTTGGCGGTAATGCCACCGATTGATCGGCTGGCTAGGTCGCCGTGCTAACCGAATGGACGGCTGCGGACCAAGGGTAACGCTTCGTTTCCTTGTGGAAAGGAAGTGGCACACACGCCAGCCAGGCTAGGCCTTGGTATTGCTGAGTCGCGCTGCAAAGGCCCTGTCGAGCAACGGATGAGGCGCATTCCAGAGCGGACACGCGGTAAGTGCTAGATAGCAGAACGGTTAAAGAAGGCCAGGGCTAGGCCGAAGAACTAGGCAGTAACCATTAGGAAGTCATTCCATGCTGAACAAGATGCGTGTTTCGACCAAATTGATGCTGGGCTTCGGCGCCGCCATCCTCATGCTGCTGCTGACCATCGGCGTGGCGCTGCTGAACATGGGGACGATGAGGGAAGCCGCTGACTCCATGTCGCAGTATCGCTTTCCCATGACGGTGCAGGCCAACACCCTGGCCCGCAACACCCTGGATTCCGGCCGCCAGATGCGTAACCTGCTGCTGCAGGACGGTGCTGACCAGCGTGCCAAGACCCTCGACGAGATCAAGCGCATTCGGGGCGAGAACGGCGACATCCTCACCGACCTGGGCAAGAAGATCCAGAGCGACGAAGGCAAGCAGAAGCTCAAGGCCGTGCTGGAAAGTCGCCAGCGGCTGCAGGACAAGTACAGCGAATTCTTCCGCCTGCTGGACGTCGACCATGGGCAGGCGCGTGACTATCTGCTCAACGTCTTCGCCCCCAACAACAACGAGCTGGTCACCGCGGTCAATCAGCTCAATGACCTCCAGGCCCAGCGCATGATCGAGTCCGGCGAAGCCGCGACCGCTGCCTATGTGGACGCCCGCAACCTGATGATCGTCCTGGGTGCCGTGGCGTTGCTGATGTCGGTCGCCATGGGCTACCTGATCGCCCGCAGCCTCATCCGCCAGCTGGGCGGCGAGCCGGCCTATGCCGCCGATGTGGTCAGTCGGGTCGCCCGCGGTGATCTGAGCGTCGTGGTCGAGACCCGCGAAGGCGATACCACCAGCATGCTGGCGGCTATCCGTGGCATGACCGAACGCCTCGGGCAGATCATCGGCGAGGTACGCGGCAACGCCGATTCCCTGGCCAGTGCCTCCGAAGAGGTCTCGGCCACCGCCCAGAGCATGAGCCAGGCCAGCACCGAGCAGGCTGCCTCGGTCGAGGAGACCAGCGCCAGCATCGAGCAGATGTCGGCTTCCATCGCCCAGAACACCGAGAATGCCCGGGTCACCGACGGCATGGCCGGCAAGGCGGCACGGGAAGCGGGCGAGGGTGGCGAGGCGGTGCGCGATACCCTGGTGGCGATGAAGACCATCGCCGACAAGATCGGTATCGTCGACGCCATCGCCTACCAGACCAATCTGCTGGCACTCAACGCGGCCATCGAAGCGGCCCGCGCCGGCGAGCACGGCAAGGGCTTCGCGGTGGTGGCGGCCGAGGTGCGCAAGCTGGCCGAACGCAGCCAGGTGGCCGCCCAGGAGATCGGTGAGGTCGCCAAGAACAGCGTCGCCCTGGCCGAGCGTGCCGGTACTCTGCTCAGCGAGATGGTCCCCTCGATCAACAAGACCTCGGATCTGGTGCAGGAGATCACCGCTGCTTCCGAAGAGCAGAGCGCCGGGGTCGATCAGATCAACAGCGCCATGCTGCAACTGAGCCAGCTCACCCAGCAGAACGCCTCGGCGTCGGAAGAGCTGGCGGCCACCTCCGAGGAGATGAGCGGCCAGGCCGAGCAACTGCAGCAGCTGATGGAGTTCTTCACCCTGAACAATGCCTTGCCGGGCGTCAACGCGGGCCTGTCCCCCAGTACCGGCTCGAGCCACGGCAAGACCAAGCGCAAGGCCTCCGCCTTCCGCTCCGCACCCGTGACCGTTGCCACCCGGGGCAAGGCTCCGGTCGGCTTCGCCCACTTCGAGGAGAGTGTCTGATGAGTAGTGCAGAGCTGCCCCGGCAGTTTCTTACCTTCCAGCTGGGCGGTGACATGTACGCGGTGGGTACCGGCTGCGTGCGCGAGATCATCGAATATGGCGCGGTGACCAGCGTACCCATGCTGCCGCCATCGATCCGTGGGGTGATCAACCTGCGCGGCGCCGCGGTACCGGTGATGGACCTCGGCGTGCGTTTTCATGGCCAGCCCACCGAGGTGACCCGGCGCAGCTGCATCGTGGTGCTGGAGGTGCAGGGCGGGCAGCGCACCCAGGTGCTGGGGGTGGTGGTGGATGCCGTCAGCGAGGTGCTGGAAATCGGCGCGGATGCCATCGAGCCGGCGCCGGATTTCGGCGCTCGGGTGCGCACCGATTTCATCCTCGGCATGGCCAAGCAGGGCGACGGCTTCGTCATCCTGCTCAACATCGAGCGCGTGCTCGGTGAGGACGACTACCAGCAGCTCGCTGCCATTCCGGCTGCCTGAGCATGAGCGTGTCCGAGGCCCTCGCGCTCACCGATGCCGAGTTCCAGCAATTCCGCTCCCTCATCTTCAAGGTCGCGGGCATCAGCATGTCCGATGCCAAGAAGCCGCTGGTGGGTGGACGGCTGGCCAAGCGCATCCGCCTGCGCCAGCTGCCCAGCTACGGCGCCTACTTCCGCCTGATCCAACAGGATCGGGGGGAATTCCAGATGGCGGTGGATCTGCTCACTACCAACGAGACCTATTTTTTCCGCGAGCCGAAGCATTTCGACTTCCTGCGCAACCAGGTGCTGCCGAACTGGAAGGGCAGCCAGCCGTTTCGCCTGTGGAGCGGTGCCTGTTCCTCCGGCGAAGAGCCCTACACCCTGGCCATGACCCTGGCCGAAGGTCTCGGTGACAAGCCCTGGGAGATGCTCGCCTCTGACCTCAGCACGCGCGTGCTGGAGAAGGCCCGCCTGGGTCAGTATCCGTTGGAGGAGGCCGAGGGCATTCCCGCGGCGCTGCTGCGGCGTTACTGCTTCAAGGGCGTGGGTAACAACGCCGGCATCTTCCTGGTCGATCCGGCACTGGCGGCGCGCATATCCTTCATGCAGATCAACCTCAATACCCGGTTGCCGGAGGTGGGCAAATTCGACGTCATCTTTCTGCGTAACGTGATGATCTATTTCGATCTGCCCACCAAGCGCCAGGTCGTCGAACGGCTGGTCCGCCATCTGCGTCCGGGTGGCTATTTCTTCATCAGCCATTCGGAAACCCTCAATGGCGTGACCGAGGCCTTGCGCATGGTGTCGCCTTCCATCTATCAGCGGCCGATCTGAGCACCGTGGCGGTGGGCGAACGCTTCCTCACCCCCGGCGACTGGTATTTCGGTCGTGGCGATCTGCAACTGCGGACGGTACTGGGCTCTTGCGTCTCCTTCGTCTTCTGGCACCCGGGTGATCGGTTGGGGGGCATGACCCACTCCCTGCTGCCCAGTCGGCTGGGTGGCGCCAAGACCACCCGGCGCGACGGCCATTACATCGACGATGCCCTCTATCTGATCCTCAGGGCCATGGCGCGCCATGGCAGCGATCCACGCGGGTATCGCATTCACCTCTATGGCGGTGGCTCCATGTTCCCCGGAGTGCCGAGCACGCTGGCGGCGTCCATCGGGCAGCGCAACGTGGAGGCCGCGCGCGCCTTGCTGGCCGCCTATGGTCTAAGGTGCGACAAGACCCATGTCGAAGGTATCGGGCACCGCAAGTTGATCCTCGATCTGCGCACGGGCGCTGTCTCTCTCCAGCAGGCGACCCTGAGCGCAAATCCCTCCTCTCCGGACTACCCCTAATGAATAAGATCAAGGTTCTCATCGTCGACGATTCAGCCGTGGTGCGTCAGGTGCTGGCACAGAGCCTGGCCCTGGATCCGGGCATCGAGGTGGTCGGCGTAGCGGCCGATCCGGTGTTCGCCATGGACAAGATGCGCAAGCAATGGCCGGACGTCCTGGTGCTGGACGTGGAGATGCCGCGCATGGACGGCATCACCTTTCTCAAGAAGTTGATGTCCGAGCGGCCGACCCCGGTGGTGATCTGCTCCACCCTCACCGAGAAGGGCGCTGCCACCACCCTGCAGGCCATGGCGGCCGGCGCGGTTAGCATCGTCACCAAGCCCCAGGCCAATCTCAAGCAATTCCTCCAGGGCTCGACCGAGGACCTGGTGCATGCCATCAAGGCGGCAGCCCGCGCCAATCTCAAGCGCCTGGCGCCGCGGGCGGCGCCCGTGGTGGCAGCGCCCAAGCTCAGCGCCGATGTCATCCTACCCGCCGGTGGCACGGCCATGGCCCGGACCACCGAGCGGCTGGTGGCGCTGGGCACCTCCACCGGGGGTACCCAGGCGTTGGAAGCCGTGCTCACCTCCCTGCCGCGGGTCTGTCCCGGCATCGTCGTCGTGCAGCATATGCCCGAGCGTTTCACCGCCGCCTTCGCCGAGCGCCTGGATCGCCTCTGCGACCTTGAGGTCCGCGAAGCGCGGCACGGTGATCGCGTCACCCCGGGACGGGTGCTCATCGCCCCGGGTGGCCGGCACATGTTGCTCAAGCGCAGTGGTGCCCAGTACCACGTGGACGTGGTCGATGGCCCGCCGGTGAGCCGCCATCGACCTTCGGTGGACGTACTGTTCCGCTCGGTGGCGCGGGCGGCCGGCAGCAACGCCCTCGGCATCATCATGACCGGCATGGGCGACGACGGCGCCCGTGGCCTCAAGGAACTACGCGAAGCCGGCGGCCGTACCCTCGGCCAGGACGAAGACAGCTGCGTGGTCTACGGCATGCCCAAGGAGGCCATGAAACTCGGCGCCGTGGAGCAGGAAATCGGTCTCAACCAGATCGCCGCCGCCATCCTCAAGGGCGGCGCCTAGACGAACTTGCGGGGCAGCCCGGACTCCAAGCGCGAGCACGCGAGGAGAGCCCCATGTTCGACATCTGCCAATGGATCAATGAACCCGAGACCTGGCTGGCCGAGCCCGAGCGGCTCCGGGTCATCACCGATCGCCACAGTGACTTCTGGCGTCAGACCCACGACGGCGCCGAGCGCCACAGCGGCCACTTCTTCGGCGCCCGGGTCACCAGTGGTTTCACCGCGCAGGTGCGGGTCGCGGCGCGCTGCAAGAACCAGGGCGATCATGCCGGGCTGATGGTGCGGATCGACGAGCAGCAGTGGCTGCGCGCTGGCATCGGCTACTTCGACGACACGCCGCAACTGCTTAGCGTCCTGACCCAGGGCCGTTCGGATCTGGCCGTGGGCGCACCCTTGAGCGAGCGGGAAGAGGTGTGGCTGAGGGTCACCCTGACCCAGGGTAGCCTGCGGGTGCAGGCCTCGCTGGACGGTCAGCGCTGGCCGCTGCTGCGCTTGGCCAGCTTGCCAGCCGCCGCGGAATACCGGGTCGGCCCGGTCTGTGGCACCCCGGAGCGCGGCGGCATGGAAGTGGCGTTCAGCGAGTTCAGTCTGCAAGCCCCGCTGCAGCGAGGCCTGGCCGATCTGAGTTGAGGTGGTGTTGCTAAACTATGTTTTACGATCTAGCGAGCTAGAGCCAAACAAGGCAAAAACGCCTGAGGAAGCGGAGTTTACAAATGGTAAATGAGCATTCCGAAGGCGTTTTTAACGCAGTTAGGCCGACGCGCAGCAGATCGTGGCTGAACATCAGCCGACGGTGACGGGGGGCAGTTCGACCTGCTGCACCTGCACCGCCTTGCGCGGCGCGACCACCTTGGCGACGCCGTCGACGACCTTGTCACCGTGTTGGTTGAACACGCGGGTGGCCAGGTTCACGCGAAACTTCGGCAGCTTTTCCAGCACCTCGATTTCCACCGTCAGGGTATCGCCCAGCTTGACCGGCTTTTCGAAGGTCATGGTCTGGTCGACATAAAGAGTGCCTGGGCCCGGCAGGTTGCAGGCCACCGCGGCGCTGATCAGGGCGCCACTGAGCATGCCGTGGGCGATGGGCTCGCGAAACAGCGTCTTGGCGGCGAAGTCGGCATCCAGGTGCAACGGGTTGCAGTCCCCGGAGAGGGCGGCGAACAGCAGCACGTCGCGCTGCTCGATGGTGCGGGTCACGGTCACCTTTTGGCCGATCTCGAGGGCTTCATAAGGGATGTTTTCGGTCAGGCTCATGAGGCGCTCCGGCAGCTGTGGCAAGGCGGCAGACGCCGCGAAGCCGGGCATTCTACCCAGGCTGGTCGTCTGAGGCTAATCGACGCCCGGAAAAGCCGATAGAGAAGGTGACCAAAAATGACTTTATGGTCATTAGGTGACGTTCAGGGCGGATATTGATGCTGTTGCGGGCAGGGCAAAGCTGCTAGGCTCGCAGGGCCGGTTCAGCGCTGATCACGGCACGCCAACGAACAATAACCATAGAGCGGGAGCGGGCTGCATGATGCCGAATTTCTGGAGTGACAAATATCCCGAGGGCATCCAGACAGACATAGACCTGGACCGTTATCGCAACGTCCTGGCGGTATTCCGCGAGGCCTGCCAGACCTACGCCGAGCGCCCGGCGTTCAGCAATCTCGGGCGGACGCTGAGCTACCGCGAACTCTATGAGCTGTCCGGTCAGTTCGCTGCCTACCTGCAGAAGCACACCGACCTGCAACCCGGCGATCGCATCGCCGTGCAGATGCCCAATGTGCTGCAGTACCCGGTGGTGGTGTTTGGCGCCATGCGCGCCGGCCTGGTGGTGGTCAACACCAACCCGCTGTACACCGCCCGTGAGATGCAGCACCAGTTCAAGGATTCCGGCGCTCGGGCGCTGGTGTGCCTGGCCAACATGGCGCACCTGGCCGAACAGGTGCTGCCGCAGACCGACATCCGGCACGTCATCATCACCGAGGTCGGCGACCTGCTGCCGACCTTCAAGCGCCTGCTGGTGAACGCCGTGGTCCGCCACGTCAAGAAGATGGTGCCGGCCTATCGCATTCCCCATTCCATCCGCTTCGTCGATGCCATGACCAAGGGCGAGCACGTCGATTTCGTCGACGCCGACCCGGGGGCGGAGGATGTCGCCGTGCTGCAGTACACCGGCGGCACCACCGGCATCGCCAAGGGCGCCATGCTGACCCACCGCAATCTCGTGGCCAACATGCTGCAGTGCCAGGTGCTGATGACCAAGTACCTGGGCGGCGGCGCTCAGGTAATGATCGCGCCGCTGCCGCTCTACCACATCTATGCCTTCACCATTCACTGCATGGCCATGCTGATCCAGGGCAACCACAACGTCCTGATCACCAATCCGCGTGATCTGCCGGCGCTGGTCAAGGAACTCAGGCAGTGGCGCTTCAACGGCTTCGTCGGCCTCAACACCCTGTTCGCCGCCCTGTGCAACAGCGAGGAGTTCCGCCAGCTGGATTTCTCCCAGCTCAAGGTGACCTTTTCCGGTGGCATGGCGCTGCAGCAGTCCGTGGCCTTGCGCTGGGAAGAGGTCACCGGCTGCGGCATCTGCGAAGGCTACGGCATGACCGAGACCAGTCCCGTGGTGAGCTTCAATCCGCTGGAGCGTCGCCGGCTGGGCACCATTGGCGTACCGGTACCAGGTACCGACTGCAAGGTGGTGGATGCCGATGGCGTGGCCCTGGGCTTCGACACCCCCGGTGAACTGTGCGTCAAGGGGCCTCAGGTGATGAAGGGCTACTGGCTGCGCCCCGAGGCCACCGCCGAAGTCCTGGACGCCGAAGGCTGGCTGCGTACCGGCGACATCGCCGTCATCGAACCCGATGGCTATCTGCGCATCGTCGATCGCAAGAAGGACATGATCCTGGTGTCCGGTTTCAACGTCTATCCCAACGAACTGGAAGAGGTGCTCTCCCAGTTACCCGGGGTGCTGCAGTGCGCGGCCATCGGCATCCCCGACGAGGTGGCAGGGGAGAAGATCAAGGTGTTCGTGGTGCCCAAGCCGGGTGCATCCCTGACCACCGAGCAGGTGCTCAAGCACATGCACGACAACGTCACCGGCTACAAGCGCCCCAAGCTGGTGGAATTCCGCGACAGCCTGCCGACCACCAACGTCGGCAAGATCCTGCGCCGCGAACTGCGTGACGCCGAACTCAAGAAGGCGTAACAGGGCTTCACCATGTCCCCCGCGCCGCTACCTCTCGTCGACTGGTAGCGGTGTCGCCGGTCTCCAAGCATGGTTTTCGCAAGAGGTTCGGGTATAAACCGCAGGCGGCATTTTGCCGTCATCTCTTCGACCTCTCTCCTTGAGGACACACCATGCGAATTTGCGTACGCCAGGCCTTGCTGGGCCTCTTCCTGCTGGGCTCCAGCATGCTCGGCCAGGTCCAGGCGGGTGAACCCATCCGCGTCCTGTTCGTGGGCAACAGCTATACCTTCGTCAACGATCTACCGGCGATGGTCCGTCAAATGTCCGTCGAGGCCGGTCAACCCCGCCCGCTGGACGTCAAGCATGTGACCTTCAGCGGCGCCAGCCTTGAGGAACACTGGAAGCGCCACGACGTGCAGGACGAGCTGGCCAAGGCCAACTACGACTACGTGGTGATCCAGGATCACAGCATGATGCCGGTGAAGAATCCGGACCTCACCCGTCGGTACGTCCGCCTGATCGCCGATCTGGCGCGCAAGGACGGCGCCCAGCCGATCCTTTACCTGACCTGGGCACGGCAGAACAACCCGACCATGCAGGCGCAGCTGGACAGCGTCTACACCCCCCTGGCCAAGGAAACCGGCGCGCTGCTGGCCCCGGTGGGCCAGGCCTGGCAGAAGGCCCTGGCCGATCAGCCGCAGCCGGGGCTGTTCCTGCCCGACGGCAGCCACCCGTCCTTTACTGGCACCTACCTGACCGCTTCGGTGTTCTATGCGCTGATCTACGGCACCCGTCCGCCGCTGCCGGCCGCCGGCGAGAAGATCAAGTTCGATCATGCCGATCCGGCCGATCTGCAGCAGGATGCCTGGAAGGCGCTGCAATCCCTCGACATGGCGCTGCGCACGCCGCCGGCCGGGTTGAACATGGCCAGTGTCCAGGCCAAGCGCTGAGAGACTGCTCAAAGACTGCTGCGCGTCGGCCAAACGGCGTTGAAAGTGGCTTCGGAATGCTCATCTACTAATTGTAGACTCCGCTTCCTCAGCCACTTTCGCCTTGTTTGTCTCTAGCTCGCTAGCCTTTGAACAGCCTCTGACCCCGTGTTGCCTTTGCGCGACCAGGCGTCGCGCAAAGGCAGGCAACCCGGCGGTTTTCCGCCCGCCGTTCTTGTAAAGCCCCGCCAGACCCCCCAACTCTTTTACACTTACCGGTCCAAACGACCGCCGTCGAAAGAGTTTCATGACCGATACCCCCTCCGTTGCCCGTCTTGCCGCCAACCTGGATCAGGCCTTCAACGCCGATCGCCATCGCCTGAGACGCCAGCTCCAGGCCTTGCAGAAACAGCCCGATCCAGTCCGCGAGGCCCAGTGGCTGGAACGCTTTCAGGCCTCCTGCGCCAAGGTCGAGGCGCGGCGTGCCAGCGTGCCGCGCATCCGTTACGACGATGCCCTGCCGATCGCGGCCAAGCGCGAGGAAATCAAGCGCGCCATCGAAGGCCATCAGGTGGTGGTGATCGCCGGTGAGACCGGTTCGGGCAAGACCACCCAGTTGCCCAAGATCTGTCTGGAATTGGGCAGGGGTGTACAAGGGCTGATCGGCCACACCCAGCCCCGCCGGCTGGCGGCGCGCAGCGTGGGCGCCCGGGTGGCGGAAGAACTGGGTTCGCCGCTGGGCGAACTGGTCGGCTATCAGGTGCGGTTCGAGGATCAGAGCACCGACGCCACCCTGATCAAGCTGATGACCGACGGCATCCTGCTGGCCGAAACCCAGCACGACCGCTTTCTTGAACGCTACGACACCATCATCGTCGACGAGGCCCACGAGCGCAGTCTCAACATCGACTTCCTGCTGGGCTTTCTCAAGACCCTGCTGCCGCGCCGACCCGATCTCAAGCTGATCATCACCTCGGCCACCATCGACCTGGAGCGCTTCTCCCAGCATTTCGACGGTGCCCCCATCGTCGAGGTGTCCGGGCGGACCTATCCGGTCGAGACCTGGTACCGTCCCCTCAGCGCCGAAGTGGACGAAGACGGCGAGCGGCTGGTGGACGACCTCTCGGTGGACCAGGGCATCCTCCAGGCCCTGGACGAGATCGAGGCCCACGAGCGCAGCGTTGGCCAGCGCCCGGGCGATGTGCTGGTGTTTCTGCCCGGCGAGCGTGAGATCCGCGATTGCGCCGAGGTGCTGCGCAAGGCCCAGCTGAAATTCACCGAGGTCTTGCCGCTCTATGCGCGGCTGACCCCGGCCGAGCAGCAGAAGATCTTCCAGCCGCGTCCCGGACGCAAGATCGTGCTGGCCACCAACGTCGCCGAGACGTCGCTGACCGTGCCGGGCATTCGCTACGTGATCGACAGCGGCACCGCGCGCATCAGTCGCTACAGCTATAGAGCCAAGGTCCAGCGGTTGCCTATCGAAGCCGTCTCCCAGGCCAGCGCCAACCAGCGCAAGGGCCGCTGCGGACGGGTCGAGCCGGGCATCTGCATTCGCCTCTACAGCGAAGAAGACTTCCTGGGACGGCCGACCTTTACCGATCCGGAGATCCTGCGCACCAACCTGGCGGCGGTGATCCTGCAGATGCTGCATCTGCGCCTGGGTCGCATCGAAGACTTCCCCTTCATCGAGCCGCCGGATGGCAAGGCCATCAAGGACGGCTTCACCCTGTTGCAGGAGCTCTCGGCGGTCGATGTCGAAGGCCGCCTGCTACCCCTGGGCCGGCAGCTGGCGCGCCTGCCCGTCGATCCGCGCCTGGGCCGCATGCTGCTGGAGGCGACGGAGCAGGGCAGTCTCGCCGAGGTGCTGATCGTCACCAGTGCCCTGTCGGTGCAGGACCCGCGCGAGCGCCCGGCCGATCGCCAGACCCAGGCCGATCAAGGCCACGCCCAGTGGAAGGACCCGGATTCGGATTTTGCCGCCCTGGTCAATCTCTGGCACGGCTTCGAGGAGCAGCGCCAGGCGCTGGGCTCCAATGCCCTGCGCAGCTGGTGCCGCAAGCACTTCCTCAACTACCTGCGGCTGCGCGAATGGCGCGATGCCCATCGCCAGCTGACCCTGCTCTGCCGCGAGCTGGGGCTCCAGGCGCGCAAGACCGAAAGTCCGGCGCCGGCACCCGCGGAGGTCGGCAACAGACCTGCGCCCACCACCGACAAGCACGTCAACGCCAAGGCTCAGCAACAGGCCGAGGCCAGCGAGGCGGCGGTGCGTGCCCGCGGCTATGCGGCGCTGCACAAGGCCATTCTCGCCGGTCTGCTCAGCCAGATCGGCCAGAAGAGCGAGGATGGCGACTACCTGGGCGCGCGTCAGCGACGCTTCTGGATCCATCCCAGCAGCGTCATCGGCCGCAAGAAGCCCACCTGGATCATGGCCGCGGAGCTGGTGGAGACCACCAAGCTGTTCGCCCGCATGGTGGCCAAGATCGAACCGGACTGGATCGAGCCGGTGGCGGGGCACCTGGTCAAGAAGACCCACCTCGAACCCCACTGGGAGAAGAAGCGGGGCCAGGTGGTGGCCTATGAGCAGGTCACCCTCTATGGCCTGATCGTGGTCGGTCGTCGCCCGGTGCACTTCGGCCCCGTAGATCCGCCCGCTGCCCGCGAGTTGTTCATCCGCGAAGGCCTGGTACGTGGCGAGATCAACAGTCGCGCCAAGTGCCTGGCCGCCAACCGCGCCCTGCTGGAACGCCTGGACGAACTGGAAGCCAAGGCCCGCCGCCGCGACATCCTCGCCGACGAGGAAACGCTGTTCGACTACTATGCCGCGCGTCTGCCGGCGGACGTCTACCAGACCGCCACCTTCGACAGCTGGTATCGCCGCGAAAGCGCCAAGCAGCCCGATCTGCTGATCATGCGCGAGGAAGACGTCCTTGCCCGCGAAGCCAGCGAGGTCACCGCCGCCCAGTATCCGGACACCCTGCGCCTGGGCGAGTTGACCCTGCCGCTGTCCTACGAATTCGACCCGACCCATCCGCGTGACGGCGTCACCCTGCGGGTGCCGGCGCCACTGTTGCCACAGCTGCCGCCCCAGCGCCTCGACTGGCTGGTGCCGGGGTTGCTCTATGACCGCTGCGTGGCCCTGGTGCGCAACCTGCCCAAGGCCCTGCGCAAGAACTTCGTGCCGGTGCCGGATTTCGTTCGCGCGGCGCTGGACAAGATCCCCTTCGGCGAGGGCTCGCTGCACGAGGCCCTGGGGCGCGAATTGCAGCGCATGACCGGCGCCCGCATCCCCGACGACGCTTGGCCGGAGGCCGAAGCCGGCCTGGATCCGCACCTGCGCATGAATCTCGAGGTGGTCGATGCCCAGGGCAAGCCGCTGGGCGAGGGCCGCGACCTGGCCGAGGTGACGGCGCGCTTCGCTCAGGAAAGCCAGGCGGCCCTGGCGCTGCCGACGCAGAAGCGCCAGGAGCAGCGCCCGGTGGAGGCCAAGGCCTTCGCCGAGGTGGCGGCCAAGACCCAGCAGCAGGTGGCCGGCCTTTCCATGACGGTCTATCCGGCGCTGGTGGACGAGCAGGGCACCGTACGCGAAGGCCGCTTCGCCACCCAGGCCGAGGCCCGCTACCAGCACCGTCGCGCGTTGCAGCGACTGCTGCTGCAGCAACTGACGGAGCAGGCCAAGTTCCTGCGCGGCAAGTTGCCCGGCCTCACCGAGCTGAGTCTGCTGCACCGCGAATTGGGTCGGCCGGAAGCCCTGGTGGAAGATATCCTGTTGGCCAGCCTGGACGCCGCCATCCTCGCCGACGAAGCCGAGCTGCCCCGCGATGGCGCCGGCCTGGCTTCATTGGCCGAGCGACGCAAGGCGGGCTTGACCGAACAGGCCGAACGGATCGCACGCCTGACCCTGGAGATCCTCAAGCTCTGGCATGGCCTGCAGAAGAAATTCAAGGGCCGCATCGACCTGGCCCAGGCGGTGGCCCTGAACGACATCAAGGCGCAATTGGCCAGCCTGGTCTATCCCGGCTTCGTCCGGGATACGCCGCTGGAGTGGCTCAAGGAATACCCGCGCTACCTCAAGGCCATCGAGCAGCGCTTCGACAAGCTCGGCGGCCAGGTGCAGCGCGATCGCGTCTGGAGCGGCGAGCTGGCCGGACTCTGGGAGCAGTATCGTGCCCGCGCCGCCAAGCACGGCCAGGAAGGCAAGCGCGACGCCAACCTGGAGCTCTATCGCTGGATGCTGGAAGAGTACCGGGTGTCGCTCTGGGCCCAGCAACTGGGCACGCGGATGCCGGTGTCGGACAAGCGGCTGAACAAGCAGTGGAGCCAGGTGGAAGCCTAGCGCGGTCATTCATCGGAGCCACCGCTGGCCCGGGTCGGACGTTGTCTTAGTGACAGCGGGACCCAGGCCAGTTTTCGCGTCCACGGCGCCCTCGAACGCTTTCTGACCGCGGCCCGTCGCGGTTGGGTGATCCGGTTCGAGTGCACGGCGGTGGCAGGCGTCAAGCATCAGATCGAGGCTCTCGGCGTACCGCTCGGACTGGCGCGCCAGGCGTTGATGTCTGGCGCCGGTCTAGCGTGGCAATACCTGGCGCAATGACCCGCCCACATCCGGCAGGTCCATCTCGATGCGCCGCCACCAGGCTTCCGCAAAGCTGTAGCAGGCGAAGGCGATCAGGCCGAGGCCGACCACGGACAGGACCAGTCCGCCGAAGGGCAGATTCTGCAGGCCGTTCAGGGCGTCCTTCATGCCCGGCGGATGCAGCGCCTGGTAGCGCGAGCCGCTGACCACCAGCAGGACGGCAATCTCGACGAAGGCTACCCCACGGGCGATGAGGCCGAAGCGACCGATGGGGCGGATCAGCCGCAGCTGTTCCGGACTGGCTTCGAGATAGCGCTCGAAGCTGGCCTTCCAGCCCTTCACGAAATGGGCGAGACCCACTCCCAAGGGGATCAGTGCGGCGATGTACACCAGCAGGTTGGAATAGCGCCAACTAAGCAGCATCTGCAGAAAGTCATTGGTGTCGCCACCCGAGCCACCGCCCTGGCGCAGGCCGCTGACCAGTAGGCCCAGAGCGAAGAAGGCGAGGGCGCCATAGGTGATGCCGCCTACCAGCAGGCCGGCGCGGATCACCAGGCCCTTGGGCTTGCTGCCATGGTCATCGACATCGCGGATGGCCTGGAGGATGCGCCAGGCCGCGAAGGCGACCAGGCCGATTACCACCAGGCCGACCAGAAAGTGGCCGAAGGGTTGGGCGAGCAGGGCTTCCAGGCTGTCATGGCTGTCCGCCGGCTGGCCGGAGCCCCGTGCGGCCAGCAACGCCAGCACGCCGATGATGAGATAGACGAGACCGCGGGCGGCATAGCCGCCGCGGGCCAGAAGAGTAAGTCCGGTACGGGTGCGCATCTGTTATGTCCTGTTACATTCTGCCTTGTACTGACCGATGGGCCGCGCGCGGGTTCTGGCGGGCGGACAGGCGCACCAGAGTGCTGGCAGGATGCGGCGTTAGGCCTTAGGCTCGCACCCTTTGCCCGGCGATCGGTTCATGGACAAGGCACGACTGCTCACCCTCATTCTTCAGGCACTGGAAGCCGACCGGGACGTCATCAGCCAACAGCTGACGGCCAGTCACGAAGCGGCTACCCACAGCGAAAGCAAGGCCGAGAACAAGTACGACACTCGTGGTCTGGAGGCGGCCTATCTGGCCGACGGCCAACGCCGCCGCCTGCACGAGATCGAGCTGGCGCTGGCCGCCTACCGAGCGTTGACGCCCGTGGCCATGACCGATGGTATCCGCGTCGGTGCCCTGATCGAGCTGACCACCCCGACGGCCAGCCGCTGGCTGTTCCTTGGCCCGGATGCGGCGGGGCTCAAGGTCAGGCTGGACGGCCAGGAGGTGCTGGTGATCTCGCCCCGCGCGCCCCTGGGGCAGGTTCTGCTCGGTCGGGAGGAGGGTGATGAGGTGGCGGTGACGGTGGAGGGCAAGGTGCACCGCCAGGAGATCGTGGCGGTGCACTGAGCGTCAGGCTGCCCTCAGGGATCACCGTAGGTTGGGTTGAGCGCAGCGAAGCCCAACAGAGTCCAGCCTCGGTGCATGCCCTGTTGGGCTTCGACGATGGAGCCGTTTCAGCCCAACCTACGATCCACGCTGCCAAAGGAACAATGTAGGTTGGGTTGAGCGTTAGCGAAGCCCAACAGAGCCCAGGCTTGGTACAAGCTCTGTTGGGCTTCGACGATGGAACCGTCTCAGCCCAACCGACGATCCGCGCTACCAAAGGAACACCGTAGGTTGGGTTGAGCGCAGCGAAGCCCAACAGCGCCCAGCCTCGATGTATGCCCTGTTGGGCTTCGACGATGAAGCTGTCTCAGCCCGACCTACACGCTCTTGCGGCCAAAGCCTTAGGCTTCGACGCCCTCCACTGACTTGGTAGCCCGGGGCGGGCTTGCCTCTTCCTTTTCCTGCTTTGGCCGGTGCTGATCCAGCCAGGCGCGGCCTTGGTTCTGGGCCTCGTCGACCTTCTTGTTCAGCTCGTCGAGGGTCCCGCCCAGGGTTTCCCGGGCCTGTTCGCGGGCGGCTTCTTCCACCTTGGTGGCGAAGCTGTCCGCCGCCTTCTCCGCGCTGTCGCAACCGCCGAGGCCGAGCAGCAGGAGGATGCCTGCAAGACTGAGGATGACTCTGGTGTTCATGGTCGACTGCTCCTGTTCACGAAGGCCGATTCAGCGAATCGCGTGATTCCTGACCGGCGGCGGTGTGCTTGGCTTCGCCGCGGGTCTTATACAGCGAGACCAGTACGCCGCCGGCCAGCAGGCCCAGGGTCACGCTCAGGGAGATCACCGGCGGGATCTTGCCGATGATGCCCACCAGGAAGATCTTGCAGCCGATGAACACCAGTACCAGCGCCAGGGCGTACTTGAGATAGGCGAAGCGGTGGATCATCGCCGCCAGGGCGAAGTACAGGGCGCGCAGGCCCAGGATGGCGAAGACGTTGGAGGTGTAGACGATGAAGGGATCCTGGGTGATGGCGAAGATCGCCGGCACGCTGTCCACCGCGAACACCAGGTCGGCGCACTCGATCACGATCAGCGCCAGGAACATCGGCGTCACCCAGAGCACCGTCTTGCCGCTGGCATCGGGCTGGCGCACGAAGAAGTGCTGGCCATGCAGCTCATCGGTCACCCGCAGTTTCTTGCGCAGAAACTTGATGAAGACGTTGTCGTCGAGCTTGGGCTCTTCGTCCACCTTGGCGAACAGCATCTTGACCCCGGTGATCACCAGGAAGGCGCCGAAGACATAGAGGATCCAGTCGAACCTGTGGATCAGGGCGGCGCCCAGGCCGATCATGATGGCCCGCAGCACGATCACCCCGAGGATGCCCCAGAACAGCACCCGGTGCTGGTATTCGCGCGGGATGGCGAAGAAGCCGAAGATCACCGCCATGAGGAAGACGTTGTCCATGGACAGCGACTTCTCGATTAGGAAACCGGTGACGTAGTCGAGGCTGGCATCGGCGCCCTTGAGCTGCCAGACGAAGAGGGCGAACAGCAGACCCGCGGTGATGTAGCCGGCGGACAGCAGCAGGCTCTCCTTGACCTCGATGGGCTTGTTCTCCTTGTGGAGGACACCCAGGTCGAAGGCCAGCAGGGCGATGACGACGGTGAAGAAGGTAAGCCACATCCAGGCGGCGGTGCCGAGGAAGTCGGCGAAGAAGAATGCATGTAGGGCGTTCATGAGCCCCTCCTTAGTCAAGTTGCAAGACTATGACTCGACATGGCGGCATACGCCGTCAGAGGGGCCCGGGTCACCCATAGAGGATTTCGAACTCGCGCACATTCGGCAAGGGTTGCAGTTTTACAAAATGCAACCGCTCTGGGTCAGGCCTCTCGAGAGGAATGGTGGCCGGTGATCAGCCAGCGACCCTCGATCTGCTCGAAGGTGAAGAGGAAGCGCGCAGGGACACTGATGACCTGCTCACCTTCCCGATAGTGAAAGACATAGAGCCCGCCGACGACCACGGTGCCGAGCGTACTGCTGACCCTTTTCTTGAAGATCTGCACATCGCACACCAGCCCTTCGTTGGCGAGGAAGTTGCGAAAGTATTGCCGCCGGCTGTCTTCGCAATCACGGACTTCGTTGGAAAGGGTGGGCACCAGGATGGCGTCGGGTGCATAGAGGGCGAGAATGGCTTCCACCTCGCGGGTGGCCACAGTCGCGGCCCAGGTATGCAGGGCGGCCTTGGCCCCGGCAAGGCAGGCGATTTCTTCATTGGAGCGGACAGGCGCGTAGCCAGGCGTCGCGACGGACATGGCGTTATCCTCAGGCGAAAGTTCAATTGTTATAATATAACATATCGCCTGGAGCAGGTGAGCTGCACGGACACATCGTTGGGGGATGACGCCAGTTCGTGGCGTCTAGGTCAGGGCAAGGCAAGGTCGCCGTCGGCTGCCGGCGACGGAAGGGGAAGGCGAATCAGCGATTTTCGATCTTCGAGCGCAGCGGGATCTCTTCGCGCGAATCCGTGTCGCTCACCGGTTGACCCACCATCTCTTCATAGACCGCTGGCTGGGCGATGAACAGGCGAACATCCTTGACGTCGTCGAGGATACGCCGGGCTTCTTCCACCGAGGCCACGTGCAGGGTCGCGCCCTTGTCGTCGGCGACCGGTACCGAGGTGCCGTCCACCAGCGCATGGATGACATAGGAGCCACCTTCCATGGACACCAGATTGACTTCCTTGACCGCGCCGGCCTTGATCTGCTGATTCAGCTCTTTGACATTCATCGAGAAACCTCGGTTATCACGCTAAGGAGCCCTGCGTGACGGCAGGGACAGGTATGGATTCGAGGTGGGAGCGGGGCTGGGAGTTCCGGGGTGGCGGTCTCCTGGGTGCGTCCCGCTGCCCTTGTCAGTACCCCGTCATCTCCAGATAGCCCACCCCCTTGGCGCTGCCCTCCACCCTGACCGGTCCCTCCCAGTAGGGCGTACCCAGGGCCATCCAGGCATCGGGGTTGATCGCCGCGATGCGCAGGTCGAGCTGCTGCCCCGGCAGGCTGATGGACCAGCGTACCGGCACCTCGCGTCCGGCTACCTTGTGGGTGGACTCCGGTGCCAGGCGGATATCGCCGGGATGCAGGGGTTGGTTGTGGCCATCGGCGGCGATCAGGTTACCGAACAGATAATGCTGGCCGTCGGCCTGGCGCAGGCGATAGAGCATCAGCTGGCGACCGTCGTCGAGGTGCAAGGAAAACCAGTCCCAGCCTAGTTGATCGGCAGCCAGATGCTGGCTGCTCCATTCGCGATCCAGCCAGGCGAGACCCTTGACCGGCACGCGCCGGCCCTCGATCTGTAGTTCGCCCTGGGCCTGGAAGAAGGGCTGGCTGTAGTAGTAGGACGCCTGGCCGCTGGCGGATTTACGACTCACCCCGCCTTCGCCCTGGAGCACCAGTGGACCGGTGGCGGCGAGATCCAGCCGATAGGCGAAACCCGGCCCCTTAGCCTGGACCTCGGCCCGCCCGGTCAGGTCGCCGCTCAGCCGCCAGTCGTCGATCCAGGCGGAAAAGGGGGCGGCCGTCACCCCGGCCTGGCCAATGCCGCCGCGACCCTGGGTCTGGACGGAGAACTGGCGGGTTTCGCTGGTGAGCCCGGCATGGCCCAGCCAAAGGTTGCCATTGCCCCAGCCGGGCTGGTCGGCGCCGGGGCGCAGGGCATTGCGGAACAGCGTCCACTGCACGCCGTACTGATGGCCCTCGGCATCGCTGAGGTTGGCGGTGACGTACCACCACTCGATGCGAAAATCCGGATGGGGACCGTGATCGGCGGGAAAGCTGAACACCTTGCCCGGTACCACGGAGGCGAAGTCTTCGCTGCCCTGGCCGAGGCCGGCGAAGCCCTCGGATGCCGGCTGCTTGTCGCAACCGGTGAGCAGCAGGAGTGCGACCAGCAGGGCCCTAGCGTTCATTGCCGAGTTCTCGCAGCAGATCCAGTGGTTGACTGCGCTGCAGCCGCAACAACGGCCAGGCGGCCGCCAGGAGGGTCGCCAGCAGGGCAATGGCAGAAAGCGCCAGCAGTTGACTTGGGAAGACCTGCAGGGGCAGTCGCCAGCCGAAGGCCTGGACGTTCACTACCGCCACCAGGCACCAGGCCAGCAGGATGCCCAGGGGAATGGCGAGGGCCAGGGTGAGAAGGGCAAGCCCCAATAGTTGCCCCAGGCTGAGCAGGATCAGTCGTGGACGCTCGATGCCCAGCGCCCAGAGCGGCGCGAGCTGGCCCAGACGCCGCTGCGCCTGGCCGAGCAGGGCGATGAAGAGGGCGAGGCCGGCCACCGCCAGGGTCAGAGCGTTGAGCGCCGCGGTGGCGCTGAAGGTGCGCTCGAAGACTTGATCGGCATAGCGACGCAACTGCCCCTGGTCGATGGAATGGCTGGTATCCAGCCCGAAGCGCTGCTGCAGCTCGCTACGCAAGGCCTCTACCTGTGGGGGCGCCATGCGAACGACGATGCGCACCAGGGTGGCCTCCGGCCACAGCGCCCGCAGCTGTGCCTGGGACAGCAGCACATGACCGCGCGGATTGCCATAGTCGGCGTAGGTGGCCAATATCGGGGCGGACCAGCGACCTTGGCTCCCCTGCAGCTCCACCCGCTGGCCCTTGACCACGCCCAGGCGGCGGGCCAGTTGCTCGCTGAGCATCAGGCCGTCGCCGGCGAAGAAGGGCGTCCAGGCCTCGCCACCGGCATCCAGCGGCGGCCAGTGTCGACGATAGAGATCAGCGTCCAGGATACCGCTCAGGGTGGACGGCTGGCCTTGAATGCCCGTCTCCAGTTCGTACACCGGCAGCACCGCGCCCACGCTGGGTTGCCGGGGCAGCCAGTCGAGCAGGGCCGCTGCCTGGGTAGCATCCTGCGGACGCAAGTAGAGTTCGGCGGCCAGGCGCTGGTCGAGCCAGCCATCGAAGGTGCGGCGAAAACCCTCGGTCATGCTGCCGGCGCCGACATTGGCCGCCAGGGCCAGCAGCAGCGCCATCAGCGCCTGGGATAGCCCGGGCAGTTGCTGCCGGGCGTCGGCCAGGAACCAGCGCGAAAGGGGACGCCTCGCTCGCTTCAGCAAGAGATCCAGCAGTGCGCTCAGCAGCGGCGGCAGCGCCAGGGCAGCAGCCAGCAACAGGCAGCCGAGCAGGGCCAGGCCGCTGGCCAGGCTGTTGCCGCCCAGCCACAGGACCAGCGCTGCCAGGCCCACCAGCAGGGCGCCCAAGGCCTGGCGCCTGAGCCAGCGGCCATGGGCGGCGCGCCAGGCTTCGCCCTGGGCCAGGGCCAGCAGCGGCAGCCGCGCCGCGCGCCAGAGGCCATCGGCACCGGCCAGCAGGGCGCCGCCCAAGCTGAGGCCGAGTCCGGCCAGCCACCAGGCCGAGCTCAGGGTCAGGCTGCCGGCGACCTCGGCGCCATAGAGGCCGCGCAAGCTGGCCGCCACATCGGGCAACAGCAGCGCGGCCAGGGCATAACCGCTGGCCACGCCCAGGGCACCGGCCACCAGGGCGATCAACGCCAGTTCCAGGGTCAGCGCCAGCACCAGGGTCGCGGCCGAGAGGCCACAGGCGCGCAGAGTACGCAGCAGGGCACGGCGTTGTTCCAGCGCCAGACCGGTGGCGGCATGGACGATGAACAGGCCGACGGCAAAGGCCAGCAGGCCAAGCGCCAGCAGATTGAGGTGGAAGCTGTCCGTCAGACGAGCCAGCTCGGCGCCCTGGTCGTTTTCCACCCGGTGCAGGTCGACGCCGGCTAAGGTGGGCAGCGCGCGCTGAAAGGTCTTAGGCAGGATCAGCCGGGAGAGCTGGTCCGGTGCGTCCAGCAGGCGCTGGGCCTGGCCGATGTCCAGTACCAGGGTACCGGGCGCCAGGCCGGGCCGGGGTTGCAGTGGTGGCAGCGGCAGGCCGTCGGCGCGGTGTAGCACCTGGCCCGCCTGGAGCTGCCATTCACGCAGCGTCTCCGGCGCGATCCAGGTGGTCCCGGCCGGACTGAGGAAGTCGTACAGGGCCGTGGGCGAGGCACCGGCCGCCACCCCCTGGTCACTGGGCAGGCTGACCGGCTCGATGCCCAGCAACGGCAGGGTGCCCTCGCGCTCCGCCAGGGTCAGGCGACCCTGCAGGACGGGCGACACCGGCCAGCCCTGCCGGCGCAACTCGACGAACAGCGCCTGGGTGAAGCGCTTGCCGTCGCGGGCCTCCAGACTCGACTGGTCGGCACCGAAGAGCGCGCTGGCCTGGGCATAGCTCTGGCGGGCCTGGGCATTGAGCGCCAGCACCCCGATCAGCAGTGCCGTCGCCAGCCACAGGCCGGCGATCAGGCCGGCGAGTTGCAGGGGATGCCGCCGCCAGTGGCTGACCAGGCTGTGCAGACTCCAGAAGAGCAGCCTCATGGCCGAGCCACGGCTGCGCCGCCAAGGCGTCCGCGTTCCAGCTGCAGGGTGCGATCGAGATGGCTGGCGATGCGCGCGCTGTGGGTCACCATCAGCAGACTGCTGCCGGTCTCGGCCACCAGCTCCAGCAGCAGCGCCAGGGCCTGGTCGCCGCTGGCTTCGTCGAGATTGCCGGTGGGTTCATCGGCCAGCAGCAGGGGCGGCCGGGAGGCGAGGGCGCGACCCAGGGCCACGCGTTGCTGCTGGCCGCCGGAAAGCTGCTCCGGATAGCGCTCCAGCAGGGCGGCCAGCCCCAGGCGTTCGGCGAGTTCGGTTTGCCAGCGCGGATCATGACGGCCGGCCAGCCGCGCCTGGAAGGCGAGATTGTCGGCCACCGTCAGGCTGGCGATGAGGTTGAATTGCTGGAAGATCAGCCCGATGCCCTCGCGGCGCCAGGCAGCCAGGGCACCTTCGTTGAGGCTGGAGAGCGCTTGGCCAGCGGCCTGGATGTGGCCCTGGTCAGGCCGGTCGAGTCCGGCGACCAGGTGCAGCAGGGTGCTCTTGCCACTGCCGGATTCGCCCATGAGCGCCAGACTCGCGCCCCGTGCCAGGCTGAGGTCCACACCGCGCAGGACCGGCAGCGGGCCCTGGGGCGTTGGATAACTCTTGTGCAGATCGGTGATGGTCAGCATCGCGCCTCCAGCGCCGGTCGTGGTCTGCAATCGACCGGGCGAGGGCGGCGACGTTCAGCGCGGCTAGCGGCGTCTGGTCTTGTCCTTGCCGGTCTTCTCGTCTTCCTCGCGCTGCAGGCGCTCGCACTTGCGCACCATGGTGAGGTAGTACACGGCGCTGCCGGCGAACAGGATGACGG
Organism: Pseudomonas sp. HUK17; assembly: GCF_001566765.1. NCBI lineage: Bacteria > Pseudomonadati > Pseudomonadota > Gammaproteobacteria > Pseudomonadales > Pseudomonadaceae > Pseudomonas > Pseudomonas sp. HUK17. The sequence goes on along the minus strand of NZ_LSMW01000004.1, from coordinate 7,828 downwards.
GCAGCGCCAGGGACATCTGCAGCAGGCTGCCGGGGAAGGCACTGGGCACCCAGTGGTGATAGAGCAGAATGCCGATCGCCAGCAGCACCGAGTACAGCAGGCCGTAGCCACCGGCCTTGCGCGATTCGCGGGCGAGGTCGAGGGGCGGGCGATTCAGATCGTTGGGCTCGAACATGGAGGTCTCTGACAGGCACTGAAGAAGGCGCTAGTTTAGCGCCTGGACGCCTGGCGGTCGCCACTGCTCGGGCGCCCCGGACAAGACGTCGCAGGGGCTGCCCGCCGCTCGTTCACGCGATGTTCAGGCAGACATAAGCTTGAAATCTTATCCTTTGCAGCCATTTAGAGGCCTGGCGATGGCAAGCGAGCAGGTCTCCTTGTAAGCTCGATCAGTTATTTGAACGCGCACAATGCGCACGGATAAGGAATCAACATGAAACAGTATCGGTTGGCAGCAGCGGTGGCCCTGGTGGGTCTGGTTCTGAGCGGCTGCGACTCCAAGCCCAAGGTCGAGCTGGAAAGCCCGGCCCAGAAGGCGTCCTACGGCATCGGCCTGAACATGGGCAAGAGCCTGGCCCAGGAAGGCATCGACGACCTGGATCCCAAGGCCGTCGCCCTGGGTATCGAGGATGCGGTAGGCAAGAAGGATCAGAAGCTGACCGATCAGCAGCTCACCGAAGCCTTCGCCGCCCTGCAGAAGCGTGCTGAAGAGAAGATGACCAAGGTCAGTGAGGACAACGCCAAGGCCGGCAAGAAGTTTCTCGAAGAGAACGGCAAGAAGCCTGGCGTGATCACCACCGCCTCCGGCCTGCAGTATGAAGTGGTCAAGAAGGCCGACGGCCCGCAGCCCAAGCCCACCGATGTGGTCACCGTGCACTACGAGGGCAAGCTGGTCGACGGCACCGTGTTCGATAGCTCCATCAAGCGTGGCACCCCGATCGACCTGCCGGTCAACGGCGTGATCCCGGGCTGGGTCGAGGCGCTGCAGCTGATGCACGTCGGTGAGAAAATCAAGCTGTACATCCCCTCCGAGCTGGCCTACGGCGCCCAGAGCCCGAGCCCGGCGATCCCGGCCAACTCCGTGCTGGTGTTCGACCTGGAACTGCTCGGCATCAAGGACGCCGCTGCCGCGGACGCCGAAGACGCCCCGGCTGCTCCGGCTGCCGATGCTCCGGCCGCTGCCGAAAAGGCCCCGGCCAAGAAGTAACGGGTTCTCGCTCCGCCAAACGCCCTGCTCGCAGGGCGTTTTACATGGTGCCGGGGAAACCCTGGGACATTGGTGCGATCCAAACCCTGGTGTGCGACGCCCTGTGCCCTGCAGGTCCGCACCTATCGTCCTTACCCGCTCGAGGTGTCCATGAAGCCGCCGAAGAACTTTGATCGCTACCTTGGTATCGCCCAGCGGCTGCTGATCCGCGGCCGGCTGCCAGCCCTGTTGCTGGGGGTCGCGCGCAAGACCAGCAAGCGGGGGCTCAAGCTCGGCGAGGCGCGCGATACCCTGAGCCTGTTCCATCAACTGCTGCTGGCCTGGTGGCGTGGCCAATACCGCGGGATCAGCCGCAAGACGCTGCTGACCGTGGCGGGCGGCCTGGTCTACTTCCTCCTGCCCATCGACCTCATTCCCGATTGGGTACCCATGTTCGGTCTGCTCGACGACCTCGCCGTCCTGGCCTGGATCGGCAAGGCCTGCAGCGATGAGCTGGACGGCTTCCGTGCCTGGCGTGATAACCGTACCGCGAGTCAGCAGGCGGCCCTGGCGGCCCTGCCTGACAAGCACGAGCGGCCGGCGGCAGGTGTCGCCCTCGATCAGCTGCGGGATTGAACGGCTTGAGCGTACGCATCAGTCGCCAGCACTGGCTGGCCCTGCTGGATGAACTGGAGAGCGCGCGGCGTAGCCGCAGCCTCCTGACCTATCGCTCGGTCATCGAACGGTTGGGATTGCCCCAGCCGGCGATGGTGACCCTGACCACGGCGCTGGAATACCTGGCCGCTCTCGATCGTCGCGAGGGTCGACCGCTGCGCAGTGCGCTGGTGGTCAGCCAGAGCGGTACCCGTATCCCCCGTGAGGGCTTCTTTGATTGCGCCCTGCGCCTGGGTGCGCTGGAAGGCTCGCCCCAGGTGACCGATGCCGTCAGCTGGCATGCGGCCGAGGTGACGCGGGTGTTCGAGCACCGCTATCCCGATCACCACCAGGAGTAGGCGTCAGGCGCGCATCAGGTGCAGGCTGTAGCCGGGCACCTGCTTCGCGTTGCGCTTGGCTTCCGAGGCGAGGCCGGCCAGGCCGCTGGCATCCACTCGCTTGCCGGCCTCCTTGTCCAGCTCCACGACCCCCAGTGACAGCGACAACAGCGGATACTCGCGACGGCGACCATCTCGGTCGTAGGCGAGAAAACAGCCAGCCTCCAGGTGCTCGCTGCGATAGAAGTACCGGCAGCGCTCCTGGAAGGCCGCCATCAGACCGTTCAGTCTTTTCCGCCAGTCCGCCGAACCCAGCACCACCAGGAAGTCGTCGCCGCCGATGTGGCCGACGAAATCCTGCTGCGGATCCAGGCGCTCGGAAAGCGTCTGCGCCAGGCAGAGCAGGACCTCGTCGCCCTTGGCGTAGCCATAGAGATCATTGAAGGGCTTGAAACCGTCGATGTCGACGTAGCACACCACGGCTTCGCGCTGCTGATCCAGCAAACGCGTGAGGCACTGCTGAATGGGCACATTACCGGGCAGCTGGGTGAGCGGGTTGGCATGCTTGGCCTGCTGAATGCGTTGCTCGGTGATCAGCCGCAAGACATCCATGACTCGACCGACCCCGACATAGCGGCCGCCTTCGGTGATGATGAAATCCTCTTCGATGCGCTGGCGGGCGCGGGTGGTGAGCAGGCGGCTGACCTGTTGCAGCGACTGGTTGGATTCGGTCGCCAGGAAGTCCTGGCTCATCAACCGGGCGATGGGCTTGCGGGCGAAAACCTCGTGGGCGAAGGGCTTGAGCAGCGCCGAACTCAGCTCGTGGTGATGGACGATGCCTACCGGGCGGTCGTCGTCATCCACCACCGCCAGGGTATTGAGGCTGGGTTGCAGACGAAAGCGCTCTAGCACCGCCGGGATCAGCATGTCCTGGCCTACGGCGACCTGTTCCACCCGGAGGCCGGCGACCGTGGTGGACTCCTCGGCGAGCTCCGAACTGCGGCTGACCATGACCGGCAACAGGGTCTGGATCTCCCGCGGTGGCGCGGCGGTGGGGCGGCCCAGCAGATAGCCCTGGACCAGGTCGACACCCATGCTGGCCAGGGTCGACAACTCTTCGTGGGTCTCGATGCCTTCGGCGATGACCTGGGCGCGGGAGGCTGCGGCCATCTTCAGGATGGAGCCGACGAATTCGCGCTTCACCGCATCGCGGTGGATGGATTCGATGAAATGCCGATCGATCTTGACGAAGTCCGGGCGCAATTCCGACCAGCGTCTGAGGCTGGAATAGCCGGCACCCAGATCGTCCAGAGCGATGGAAAAGCCCATGGCCCGGTAGTGATGCAGGGCGGTGGCCAGCAGCGCGAAGTCATCGATGGGCGCCTGCTCGGTCAGTTCGATGACCACCTGCGCGGGAGACAACCCCAGGCGCTGCAGCAACTTGAGGGTTTGGCCCGACTGGTGCGCCGGTTCCAGCAGGGTTTCCGGGCAGACGTTGAGAAACAGCAGACCATCCAGGGCCAGTTCGCGGAAGGTCAGGCAGGACTGCTGGCGCGCGGCGATTTCCAGTTCGGACAGGCGGCCGGCCTGACGGGCGGTGGCATAGAGGGGCAAGGGCGAGTGCAGCGGGGTGTTGGAGGCGCCGCGAATGAGGGCCTCATAGCCCAGGATGCGCCGCTCGCTCAACGAAACGATGGGTTGAAAGAGCGAATGCAACTCGCAGTTGGCGAGAATGCGATCCAACACCCCAGCCTGGTCGTTAAGCGTCATGGTAAGCCTGTAAGAACCCAGAAACGAAAATGCCCGGGGGTCGCACTTGGCGACCCCCGGGCATTTCACGACAGAGATGTGACGCTTTGATGTCAGCGCTTGGGCGGTGTCTGACTCAGGTCCAGATAGTCCAGCATTACATGACCGGACTCCATCAGGTAGGCGTCATCCTGCGGCTTGGTCTTGTCGTCGTCGATCGCGGGATTGTCCTCGTCGATCTTCTTCAACTCCTTGAGCGGGGCTTCGCCCTTCTCCTGGCGACGCTGGTTTTCCATGGCCAACTGGCGGTTGTCCAGGGCGGTCTGTGCGGCGCGCCGCTTCTGCTCGTTGAGGCTGACGGTGGTATCCGCCGCCAGTTCCTGGGCGAGCTTCAGCCGCTCGCGAGCGAAGATGAAGTCGGGATCCTTCTGCACCCGCACGTCATGCCGCTTGACCAGCTCCGGCAGATAGTTGGCGAAGGGGTTGCTCAGGCCGTTCACCGCCGGGGGGATGGTGTCCCAGGGCATGGAGTCGGGCAGGGCGCTTTCGCCGATCTGCTTGGTATCCACCACCGCTGGATAGTCGATGTCCGGCAGCACGCCCTGGTGCTGGGTGCTCTGACCGGAGACGCGGTAGAACTTGGCGATGGTCAGCTTCAGCTCGCCATGGTTGAGCGGCTGGATGGTCTGGACGGTGCCCTTGCCGAAGGTCTGGCCACCGACGATCAGCGCGCGGTGATAGTCCTGCATGGCACCGGCGAAGATCTCCGACGCCGAGGCGGACAACCGATTGACCAGCACGGTCAGGGGGCCCTTGTAGAAGGCACCGCCTTCGTCATCGGCCAGCACCTCGACCTTGCCGTCGCCATTGCGCACCAGCACGGTGGGCCCCTGGTCGATGAACAGACCGGTCAGCTCGGTGGCTTCCTGCAGCGAGCCACCGCCGTTGTTGCGCAGGTCCAGGACGATGCCGTCGACCTTTTCCTTCTGCAGCTCGCCGATGAGCTTCTTCACGTCACGCGTGGTGCTCTTGTAGTTCGGGTCGCCCGCGCGGTAGGCCTTGAAGTCCAGGTAGAAGGCCGGCACGTTGATCACCCCGAGCTTGTAGTGCTTGCCCTCGTGGGGAACGTCGATCACGTGCTTCTGGGCGGCCTGTTCCTCGAGCTTGACCGCTTCGCGGGTGATGGCGACCACCTTGGTCTTCTGGTCGTTCGGCGCGTTGCTCGCCGGAATGATCTCCAGCCGCACCTTGGAACCCTTGGGTCCGCGAATCAGCTTGACCACCTCGTCCAGACGCCAGCCGATGACATCGACCATCTCGCCATCGCCCTGGGCGACACCGACGATCTTGTCCGCCGGCGCGATCTGCTTGGACTTGTCGGCCGGGCCAGCCGGGACCAGGCGCAGGATCTGCACGTAGTCGTTGTCGTTCTGCAGTACCGCGCCGATGCCTTCGAGCGACAGGCTCATGTTGATGTCGAAGTTCTCGGCGCTTTCCGGCGAGAGGTACTGGGTGTGCGGGTCATAGGACTCAGCGAAGGCGTTGATATAGGCCTGGAAGACGTCTTCGCTGCGGGTCTGGTTGAGGCGTGCCAGCTGGTTCTTGTATCTCTTGGTCAACTGCTGCTGGATCTGCGGGTCGGTCTTGCCGGACAGCCGCAGGCGCAGGACCTCGTCCTTGAGCTTGCGATGCCAGAGATCGTCCAATGCGGCGGTGTCCGCCGGCCAGGCCGCCTTCTCGCGATTGGTGTTGAAGGATTCGTCGACAGTGAAGTCGAGCTTGCCGATACCGGCGTTGAGCAGACCCAGGCCGTAGTTCAGCCGCTCGGTCATGCGTTGGGCATAACGGCGGTAGATGGCGAAACCCGGTTCGAGATTGCCCTGCTTGAGGTAGTCGTCGAAACGGGTGCGCGCGGCGTCGAATTCGCGGATATCGGCGGCATTGAAATACAGCCGGCCGGGATCAAGCATCTTCAGATAGCTGTCGTAGATCTTGATCGACTGGGCATCGTTGAGCGGCGGCTTGCTGTAATGGTGGCGCTTGAGCAGCTCGACGATGTTGAGGCTGGCGATGACCTGGTCGCGGTCGGGTTGCAGTTTCTCGGCGCCTACCGGCGCGTTGGGCTTGGCGAAGAGGGGCGTTGCGCTGACGCCAAGCAGGACAACGAGGGCGGTACGGGACAAGAGCTGCTTCATGTGTATTCGACTAATGCACGGAAAGGAATAGGCTATAGGCCCTTCCCGGCCCGGGCGGTTCCGCGGCCTGGGGAAGTATGACGGGCGCTGACGAAAGTCGTCTGACGGCGGTCTGAAGGATAGCGACGATCGGAGGGGACGGCTGTGACAGCCCCGCGTCTTCCGGTCCGCTCGACTCCCGCAGAACCCGCCGGCGCAGGCGCTTTTCGTCAAAGCCTGAGCCACTATGGAGGCACCGTGAACGCATTGCAAGGTATCGAAGGGCAACTGGAATGGCAGTCACTGAGCGCTCGCGCTCTGGCGCCCGGGGAAATTCGCATCAAGGTGGCGGCCGCCGGTCTCAACCGCGCCGACCTGCTGCAATTGGCCGGCAACTATCCGCCGCCGCCCGGTGCGCCGGCCACCCTGGGCCTCGAATGCGCCGGGGTGGTCAGCGAGACCACCGCGGATTCGCGCTGGCAGGTCGGTGACCGCGTCTGCGCGCTGCTGGCCGGCGGTGGCATGGCCAGCGAGGTGGTGGTGGATGGACGCCAGGCAGCGTCCGTACCGGACGGCCTATCGCTGATCGAGGCGGCGGCGCTGCCCGAAGTCTGGGCGACCGCCTGGAGCAATCTGTTCGACCTGGCCGCGCTGCAGCCAGGGGAAAAGGTGCTGCTGCACGCTGGTGCCAGCGGCGTCGGCTCGGCCGCCATCCAGCTGTGCAAGGCCTTCGGCAATCCCTGCTGGGTCAGCGTCGGCTCCCAGGAGCGCCTGGCCCACTGCGAGCGCCTCGGCGCCGAGGGTGGGGTGCTGCGCAAGACCGATCTGGAAGGCCTGCGCGACTTCGCGCCCTTCCACGTAATCCTCGATCCGGTCGGGGCGAACTATGCGTCGCTCAACCTGGATCTGCTGGGCCAGGACGGGCGCTGGGTGCTGATCGGCCTCATGGGCGGCCGCCAGGCCGAGATGGATCTGGGCAAGGTGCTTGGCAAGCGCATCCGCATCATCGGCTCGACCCTGCGCAACCGCTCCGTGGAATTCAAGGCCAAGACCATGAGATCCCTGGAAGCCAAGGTCTGGCCACTGTTCGCCGAAGGCAAGCTGAACGTCAACCTGGAACGCCGCTTCACCGCCCAGAACGCCGAAGCCGCCTTTGCCGCCCTGGAAAGCAACGAGGTGAACGGCAAGGTGGTATTGGTGCTGGACGAAGGGTTGGAATAGTACCGGCAGGCGCCTATTGATCGCGGTCAGGGCGGTCCGCCGACGATTGGGCGTAGGTTGGGTTGAGCGCAGCGAAGCCCAACGGGTCTTGCTCGGAGCCGGCCATGTTGGGCTTCGACGATAAAGCCGTCTCAACCCAACCTACGAAAACATCGGCAACTAGTGGGATTGGCCGTAGGTTGGGTTGAGCGCAGCGAAGCCCAACGGGGTCTTGCTCGGAGCCGGCCATGTTGGGCTTCGACGATAAAGCCGTCTCAACCCAACCTACGAAAACATCGGCAACTAGTGGGAGTGGCCGTAGGTTGGGTTGAGCGCAGCGAAGCCCAACGGGGTCTTGCTCGGAGCCGGCGATGTTGGGCTTCGACGATAGAGCTGTCTCAACCCAACCTACGAAAACATCGGCAACTAGTGGGAGTGGCCGTAGATACCATCTCTCCCATCAATCACAACAGGTCCTCTAAAGGGCCTGTCGTGGTTGATAAGGTCGCTGCGTCTTGAGCACGCCATAG
>NZ_LSMW01000003.1:0-98352 GCF_001566765.1 Pseudomonas sp. HUK17 | reverse complement strand
TGCAGCTCTTCGATCATCTGCTGGATCTGCTGCGCCGAACTCTGGGTGCGGCTGGCCAGGGAGCGCACCTCGTCGGCCACCACGGCGAAGCCGCGCCCGGCCTCACCGGCGCGAGCCGCCTCGATGGCGGCATTGAGCGCCAGCAGATTGGTCTGCTCGGAGATGCCGCGGATGACTTCGAGGATCTGGCCGATGTTGGCCGTCTTGCCGTTGAGGGCTTCGATGTGTTCGCAACTGGTGCCGATCTTGCTCGACAGCGCCTGCATGGCGTGCAGGGCTTCGTCGAGCACCTCGCGCCCCTCCTCGCCCTGGGCGCGGGCCGTGCTGGCCTCGCCCGAGGCGTGGGCGGCGTTGCGGGCGATCTCCTGGGCGGCGGCGCCCAGCTCGTTGATCGCCGCGGCCACGCTGGTGGTGCGCTGGGCCTGGATATCGGACTGTTGCATGGACGACTGCGAGGCCTCCAGCACCCGGCGGGTACTCTGATTCAGCTCGCCGGTGGTCTGGGCCACATCGCGGATCGAGGTATGGATCCGCGCCACGAACTTGTTGAAAGCCTCGGCCAGGGCGCCGAATTCATCGCGGGATTGCACCGGCAACCGGAGGGTCAGGTCACCCTCGCCTTCGGCGATGTCGTCCATGGCGCGGGTCAGGTCGTGCAACGGACGCAGCAGCACGCGAATCAGCAGACCTAGCAGTAGGATGATGGCGATCACCGCCACCAAGGTGGCGACGATGGCCAGGTTACGCGCCTGGGTCACCGGGGCATAGGCCTTGGCCTGGTCGATGGACAGCGCCAGGTACCACTTGACCGAGGGCAGGCCCGCGACCGGGGTAAAGCTCACCAGCCGCTCGCTGCCGCCCTGCAGGACGTGGTGGAAGCCCGGGGCCAGGCTCGGGGTCTGCTCGGGGAAGACGTCCTTGAGGGATTTCAGCACCTGGTCGGCGTGGCTGCTGACCAGGATCTTGCCGTCGCCGTCCACCAGGAAGGCCTCGCCCAGGCCACCGGCGTCCAGCGAGGTGATCATCTTCATCAGGCTGTCCATCACCAGGTCACCGGCCACCACGCCGATCAACTTGCCGTTCTGCAGGACCGGCGCGGCGATGGTGATGCACAGGAAGCTCTGCGGCGGTGCGGTGAGATAGGGCTCGGTGAGGATGGGGCCACCGGCGCTGACCGCGGCCTTGTACCAGTCGCGCTGGCGGGCGTCGTAGCCGGCCTCCATGGGGGTATGGGGGCGGTCGGTAAAGGTGCCGTCGACCTCACCCAGGTAGGTGGAATCGAAGTTGCTCGTGTAGAGCTTCTGTTCGAGCAGGCCTGCGACATTGGCCGGGCTGCTGTCGCGGCTGAGCGCCTGGGCCTGGCTGTCGATCAGCTTGACCCGCGCATCCAGCCAGTAGGCGATGTTGCCGGCGGTGATGCGGCCGATCTCGCCCAGGGAGGCTTCGAGACTTTGAGTGATGGCCTGGCGCTGCAGATAGGCGTTGAAACTGGCGAAACCGGCCAGGGCGATGGTCACCACGAGGGCAGCCGCCAGCAGGATCTTGTGGCTGAATTGGAGCGAGCGTTTCATGGATACCACGCGAAAGGCTTAGGAAAGGGCAGCCGCGCTCCTCGCACATGCTGATTGCGATAATTATCTGGAGGGCAAGACGACCTGGGACGGGCGACATCGCACTATTACGCTCAAATCTGACTTTTAGCTGGCGCCAACCGATAAACGTTCTCACAACGCCGATGTCTGGCCAGCGCGCCCTACAGCAGGCTGAATCCTTTCAGTAGCAGCAGGCCCAGATTGGTGGTCAGCATCCCGCCCAGGGTACTGAGCACCACGATGGTGGCCGCCAGCTGGGCATTGCTGCCGGCGGCGCGGGCCATGACGAAACTCGAGGCGGCCGTCGGGCAGCCCAGGTAGAGGAAGAGGATGCCCAGCGCCGGCCCCTGGATGCCCAGCGCCAGGGCGCCCAGCACGCCCAGCAGCGGAATCCAGACGATCTTCCACAAGCTGGCACCCACCGCCAGGCCACTGCTTTCGCGCAGCGAGGCCAGCGACAGGGTGGCGCCGATGCACATCAGCGCCAGCGGCAGGGTGAGCCCGGCGAAATAGCGCGCCGAGGTGTCCAACCAGCGTGGCAGCTGCCACTGGAAATAGGCGAAGGGAATCGCCACCAGGATGCCGATGATCAGCGGGTTGCCGAGGATGCTGCGCAGCAGGGTGCGCCAGTTGGCCTCCAGCTGCGGACTGTAGAGCGCCAGCACGATGGTCGAGAGCACGTTGTAGAAGAGGATGACCATGCCGGCCATGATCCCGCCCACCGACAGACCGTAGTCGCCGTACTGGGTGGCCGCGAGGGCCAGGCCGACGATACCGCAGTTGCCGCGGAAGGCGCCTTGCACGTAGACCCCGCGATCGGCATGAGGGCAGCGCCAGATCGCCCAGCCCCAGGCAGCGAGAAAGCTCACCACCGTGGCCAGGGCGAAGTAGCCCAGCAGCAGCGGTTGCAGGGCTTCGCCGAGGTCGGCCTTGAGGATGCCGAGAAACAGCAGGGTCGGCATGGTGGCGCGAAACACCAGGGCGGACGAGGTATTGATGAAGGCGGTATCGATCCAGTTCAGCCGCTTGAGCACACAGCCGAGCAGCACCAGGGCGAAGACCGGGGCGGTGACGTCGAAGGTCGCCTGGACCAGGGCAAGCACGTCGGACATGGCAGAAGGCATCGCGGAAACGGCTCGCGATGGTAGCAGGCACGGCGCGCCACGGGTCCCTTCCTTCCGTCATCGCGAAGTGACATCAATCAATGCTTAGCTTACTATCTACCCGCCCGATTCAGACGACGCCCCCGATCCATCCCTCGCTTCGCCTCAGCGCGACCGCTCTAGCCTCCTGCCAGGGAAGCCGGCGAAGGGGTGGAACAATAAGACAGACAACAGGTTCAGACGTAGCAGACGACAGATCCGCATGCGGTTCCGATTTGCGATGTCGTCGATCGAGTCGAAGTCTCTTTTCACGATTGCATTGCGAGCGCTGCCATGACTGTCACTTCCAACGCGAGACCGGGAGGCCTGCCTGCCAGGTTACTCGGCATCCTGTTCATGCTCCTGGGCCTGGGCCTCTTGGGGCTGGGCATCAAACTGGCCACCCTCGGGGGCTCCCTGTATTACCTCGGCGGCGGCGTGCTGCTCGCCCTGAGCGGTTACCTGCTGTGCATCCGGCGGGCCAGCGGGATCTGGGTCTATGCCTTCTTCCTGGTGGTCTCCACCGCCTGGGCCGTACTGGAAGTCCAGTTCGACTGGTGGCAACTGGTGCCGCGCCTGGCGCTCTGGTTCGTCCTTGGCCTGGTCCTGCTGATCCCGGTGTTCCGCCGCCCGCTGGACAGCCGTAGCGGCGGCCTGCCACTGGTCGGCTCGCTGGTGATCGCGGCGGTCGTCGCCCTGGTCGCCCAGTTCGTCAACTACAACCGTCTGGACGGTGACCTGGGCCGCGACACCGCCGGCACCGAAAGCGCCGCCCCGACCGCCGCCGATGGCGACTGGCCGTCCTATGGCCGCACCGCCTTCGGTGATCGCTACTCGCCGCTCAAGCAGATCGACGTCAACAACGTGAAGAATCTGGAGCCCGTCTGGACCTTCCGTACCGGCGACATCCCCGGCCCGAACGATCCCCAGGAGACCACCGCGGAAAACACCCCGCTCAAGGTCAACGGCATGCTCTATGTCTGCACGCCGCACAGCCAGGTGATCGCCGTGGACCCCGACAGCGGCAAGGAAATCTGGCGCTTCGATCCCAAGCTGAGCACCCAGCACGCCGACAGCTTCAAGGGCTGGGCGCACATGACCTGCCGCGGCGTGGCCTACCACGACGACGCCACCTACGCCGGCACCACCACCGCGGGCCAGAGCCCGGCCACCGGCAGTGCCGTCCCGGTCGATGAGCAGAGCACCCCGGCCGCCAGCAGTTGCCCGCGGCGCCTGTTCCTGCCCACCGCCGACACCCGCCTGATCGCCATCAACGCCGACACCGGCAAGGTGTGCAGCGACTTCGGCGATAACGGCCAGGTCGATCTGACCGCCAACATGGGCAGCTTCACGCCCGGCGGCTACTACTCCACCTCGCCGCCGGCGGTGACCCGCAACCTGGTGATCATCGGTGGCCACGTCACCGACAACGTCTCCACCGACGAGCCGTCCGGTGTGATCCGCGCCTACGACGTGCACACCGGCAAGCTGGTGTGGAACTGGGACAGCGGCAATCCGGACGCCACCGCGCCCATCGCCGCTGACGGCATCTATACCCGCAACTCGCCCAACATGTGGTCGATGATGGCGGTCGACGAGAAGGTCGGCATGGTCTATCTGCCCATGGGCAACCAGATGCCCGACCAGTGGGGCGGCAACCGTACCCCGGCGTCCGAGAAGTACAGCGCTGGCGTGGTCGCCCTCGACATCGCCACCGGCAAGGTGCGCTGGAACTATCAGTTCACCCACCATGACCTCTGGGACATGGACGTCGGCGGTCAGCCGACCCTGGTGGACATCAAGACCGCAGGCGGCGTGAAACCCGCACTGATGGCCTCGACCAAGCAGGGCAGCATCTATGTGCTGGACCGCACCAATGGTCAGCCCATCTACCCGATCACCGAAACCCCGGTGCCCCAGGGCGCGGTGGAAGGCGACCATACTTCGCCGACCCAGCCGGTCTCCTCGATCAACCTGGCCGCGCCGACCCTTAAGGAAAGCGACATGTGGGGCGGTACGCCCTTCGACCAGGCGCTGTGCCGCATCGCCTTCCGCGAGCACCGCTACGAGGGCATCTACACCCCGCCGTCCACCCAGGGCTCGATCGTCTATCCGGGTAACTTCGGCGTGTTCGATTGGGGCGGTATCTCGGTCGATCCGGTGCGCCAGATCGCCTTCCTCAACCCCAGCTACATGGCCTTCACCTCCAAGCTGGTCCCCCGTGAAGAGATCGCCAACCAGCCGGCGCGCAAGAGCGAGACCGAGGGCATCCAGCCCAACAAGGGCGCGCCCTACGGCGTGATCCTGTCGGCCTTCCTGTCGCCCCTGGGCCTGCCCTGCCAGGCACCTGCCTGGGGCTACGTGGCGGGTCTCGACCTGACCACCGGCAAGCTGGTCTACAAGCACAAGAACGGCACCGTGCGCGACAACTCGCCGGTTCCGCTGCCCCTGCCCATGGGCGTGCCCAGCCTGGGCGGCACCGTCACCACCGCCGGTGGCGTGGCCTTCCTGAGCGGCACCCTGGACCAGTACCTGCGCGCCTATGACGTGAAGAACGGCAAGGAACTGTGGAAAGGCCGCCTGCCGGCCGGTGGCCAGACCACCCCCATGACCTACACCGGCAAGGACGGTCGCCAGTATGTGCTGGTCTACGCTGGCGGCCATGGCTCGCTGGGTACCAAGCAGGGTGACTATGTGATGGCCTTCGCCCTGCCCGAGAAGAAGTAAGGGCGCTCGCGCCCGAACTCCCCTCTCCTCCGGGAGAGGGTCCGGGGCGAGGATGCTTCGAGCACTTTGACATCCTGTTGGAACCCCCCTCGCCCCACCCCGAAATCCCGGCCTGGCCGGGATTTTTTTCGCCTGGGTTTTTCTTTCTATGAAAAGAGCCCCCTGGCACCTAAGGCTCGGCGGAAAAGGCTGCGCTGTTCTCCACGCTACGGGGTCAAGACCGTGCCTCGAACGCGCCCTCTCCCCCTGGGAGAGGGCTGGGGTGAGGGCAAACCCCGCTCCATCCCGTCCACCCGACTCGGTTAAGCTACCCCCATGCCCAGCTCCCCGCCCCACCACCGCCGCCTGCGCCTGGCCAACGGCCTGGCCGTCGCCCTGCTGCACGATCCCGAGCTGCCCCAGGCCGCTGCCCTGGTGCGCATCGGCGCCGGCAGTCACCAGGCGCCGCGGGCCTATCCGGGGCTGGCGCACTTTCTCGAACACCTGTTCTTTCTCGGCAGCCGCCGCTATCCGGCGGCGGACGGCCTGATGCCGCTGGTGCAGCGTCTAGGCGGCGAACTCAACGCCAGCACCCGCGAGACCACCACCGACTTCTTCTTCGCCCTGGCGCCCGAACACCTGGCCGCCGGCCTCGCTCGCCTGCTGGACATACTCGCCGCACCGCTGCTGGCAGCGGACGCCCAGCGCCGCGAGCGCGAGGTGTTGCACGCCGAATTCATCGCCTGGTCGCGCAGCGCCGATACCCGCCGCGACCTGGCCCTGGCAGCCGGATTGCCCACGGACCATCCAGCCGCCGGCTTCCATGCCGGCAACCGATACAGCCTGCCGCTGCAAAGCCCTGCCTTCCAGAGGGCGCTGCGCGACTTCCAGCGCCAGCAGTACTGCGCGGAGAACGCCCTGCTGGTGCTGGCCGGGCCGCAATCGCTGGCCGAACTGGCAGAGCTGGCCCGCGAGCACGGTGCCCTGCTGCCCTCCGGTCCTGCACCCAGCAACGCAATGCCTCGATCACTCCCGGCCACAGGCGAACACTGGCAGACCAGCAGCGCCTCGCCGCCAATGCTGGCCCTGCAATTCGCCCTCGACGACCTGCCGCCTGGCAGCTGGGAAGCGGTGGAGCTGCTGGAAGCCCTGCTGCTGGGCGACCATCCCGGCGGTCTGCCCGTGACCCTGCGCCAGGCGGGCTTGGCCGAACGCCTGAGCCTCGCCTGGCCCTATCGCCAGGCACGCCAGGGCCTGTTCCGGCTGGATCTCTCGCCCGGGGCCCAGGCCAGCCCCAACGATCTGACCGGCGCCCTGTTCACCTGGCTGGCTGCCCTGCGCCAGACGCCCCTGGCTGCCTTGCAGCAGGGCCATGCCGAACGCGTCCAACGCCAATGGGCCACCCTGCCCGCCCTGGCGCGGGTGCGGCGCCTGGGCGAACGCCTCTGGCTGGATCGGCAGGGAAACACCTGGCCACAACCGGTCCTCTCGGCTGCCGCCCAGACGGCCTGGCCACGGCTACTCGCCCAGTTGCTGCCGGAACGGCTCACTGGCTTCGCCGCTGGCTTGGCCAATCCACCGAGCGTGCCGGCCCCCGTGGCCACCACCTTTGCCCTGCCCCCGCCCAATCCGCGGCTCGCTGACCCAGGCACTCCAGGTACCCCGGCTACGCAACCCTGGCCAATCAGCCCCGCCCTCGCGCCCCAGCAGCGCGAAGGCCTGCTGTTCCTGGGCTGGCGGTGGCCGGGGCCGGTACCGGTCGCGCCCGACGCCCAGGTGCTGGGCGCGTTACCGCGGCTGGCCGCCGAGGCAGGCGTGAGCCTACGTTGGAGTCCACCCGGGGCACCCTGGGAATTGCGGCTGCAGGGCTGGGCCGCGGCGCTGCCAGCGGTGCTGGAGCAGGCGCTCGACAGGCTGGTGGCAGAGCTGGATAACATCGGACCGGCATCGGTGGTACCACCCGAACCCATGCTGATCCGCCAGTTGCTCAAGGTCCTGCCCGAGCGACTGCCGAACGGCATGGCTTTAACCGTCAGTGAAGGCGGACCGCGCTGGCAAGCCCTGGCCTGCGGCCTGCCCAAGGCGACGCAGGCATCCCTGGCCGCCGTTACCCCGCCGCCTCGGCCCCAGGCAGGGCCGCTGGGCGAGTCGCACAGCTTCACCGGTCGCCACTGGCACCCCGAACCCAGCGCCGACGCCCAGCAGGCGTTGCTGCTGTTCTGTCCGCAACCCGATGCGCGCCCCACCACCGAAGCCGCCTGGCGGCTGCTGGCGGCGCGCCTGCAAGGACCGCTGTTCCAGCGCCTACGTAGCGAGCGGCAACTGGGCTATGCGGTGTTTTCCGCCTATCGCCAGCTGGGCGATCAGAGCGGCCTCTTGATCGGTGTCCAGTCGCCCCATGCGCGGGCGGCGGAGATCCTGGCGGAAATCGAGAGCGGTTTGGCTGACAGCCTGGCCGCCATACAGGCCGAGTCCGCGACGCTGGCGCAGAACATCCGCCAGCTGGTACGCGACTTCAGCCCCGCCACCACTCAACGCGCCGCTCTGGCCGAGCGCCTCTGGTCGGGCTTCCAGCGCAGCGGTGCGCTGGATCTCGCGCCCTTGCAAGCAGCCCTGGCCGCCCTGGACGACAAGGCCCTGCAGCAGGCCTGGCAGCAGCTCACCGCCGCCGAGGCGCCGCGCTTCGTCCTGGCCAATGCCGCCGCACCATCCGGCTGGATGTCATAGCTTTCAACACTTTCCCGGGAGCGTGGGCCGCTGCTGGCGGTCAATCTGTTGCAGGATCGGTAAGACAGTTATGTCCGCCGGACCGCCGGCGATTCGTCGCGGCAAAAACCCTTAGCTAGGTAACATTTGTTAAACTCAGCGACCGGATCCATCCGGCTTTCGCAGTCAAAGAGGAGACCTCCCATGTGGACCAAGCCTGCCTACACTGACCTGCGCATCGGCTTCGAAGTCACCATGTACTTCGCCAACCGTTGATGCGCCCCACGCCCCGGTCCGCCGGGGCGTACTTTTTTCAGGTTCGACCTTTCCCATGCATATCCAGATTCTCGGCTCCGCCGCCGGCGGCGGCTTTCCCCAGTGGAACTGCAATTGCCCCAATTGCGACGGCTTCCGCAAGGGCACCCTCAGGGCCCAGGCCCGCACCCAGTCTTCCATCGCCCTGTCCGACGACGGGGTGAACTGGATCCTGTGCAACGCCTCGCCCGACATCCGCGCCCAGCTGGCCGGCTTCGCCCCGCTGCAGCCGGCGCGGGCCCTGCGCGACACCGGCATCCGCGCCATCGTCCTGCTGGACAGCCAGATCGACCACACCACCGGCCTGCTCAGCCTGCGTGAAGGCTGCCCCCACCAGGTCTGGTGCACCGAGATGGTCCACCAGGACCTCACCACCGGCTTTCCGCTGTTCAACATGCTCCAGCACTGGAATGGCGGCTTGACCTGGCAGCCCATCGCCCTGAGCGGCAGCTTCACCATCCCGGCTTGCCCGAACCTTGAATTCACGCCCTTCCCGGTGCGCAGCGCCGCGCCGCCCTATTCGCCCCATCGCCACGATCCGCACCCTGGCGACAACCTGGGGCTGCTGGTCCATGACAGACACACCGGCGGCAAGCTGTTCTATGCCCCGGGCCTCGGCCAGCCGGACACCGCCCTGCTGGAGCTGATGGGCCAGGCCGATTGCCTGCTGGTGGACGGCACCCTCTGGACCGACGACGAGATGCAGCGTCGCGGCGTGGGCACCCGGACCGGCACCGAGATGGGCCACCTGCCGCAAAGCGGTCCCGGCGGCATGCTGGAGGTGCTGGCCGGCTTCGAGCGCCAGCGCAAGGTGCTGATCCACATCAACAACACCAATCCGATCCTGGACGAAGACTCCCCCGAGCGCGCCATCGTCGCGCGCCAGGGCGTGGAAGTCGCCTGGGACGGGATGTCCATCGAGTTGTGAACGCCATGCCCAACGCCCTCACGCCCGCCGAATTCGAAGCCGCCCTGCGCGCCAAGGGCGACCTCTACCACATCCACCACCCCTATCACGTGGCCATGTACCAGGGTCGCGCCAGTCGCGAGCAGATCCAGGGCTGGGTGGCCAACCGCTTCTACTACCAGGTCAACATCCCGCTCAAGGACGCCGCCATCCTGGCCAACTGCCCGGATCGCGAGATCCGCCGCGAATGGGTGCAGCGCATCCTCGACCACGACGGCGAGCCCGGCAGCGAAGGCGGCATCGAGGCCTGGCTGTGCCTGGCCGAGGCCACCGGCCTGGATCGCGAGCAGGTGCTCTCTCAGGAACTGGTGCTGCCCGGGGTACGCTTCGCGGTGGACGCCTACGTCAACTTCGCCCGCCGCGCCTCCTGGCAGGAGGCCGCCAGCAGCTCCCTGACCGAGCTGTTCGCGCCGCAGATCCACCAGTCGCGGCTGGACGCCTGGCCGACCCACTACCCCTGGATCGATCCGGCCGGCTACGAATACTTCCGCACCCGCCTGGGCCAGGCGCGGCGCGACGTCGAGCACGGCCTGCAGATCACCCTGCAGCACTACACCACCTGGGAATCCCAGCAGCGCATGCTGGAGATCCTGCAGTTCAAGCTGGACATCCTCTGGAGCATGCTCGACGCCATGAGCATGGCCTACGAACTGCACCGCCCGCCCTATCACAGCGTCACCGCCGAGCGTCGCTGGCACCGAGGAATCGACCTATGAGCTTCGACCGCACCCAGGTGCCGCGCTGGCGTCCCGGCTACCGCTTCCAGTTCGAGCCGGCGCAGCACGCCCATGTGCTGCTCTATCCCGAGGGCATGATCAAGCTCAACGACAGCGCCGCCGCCATCGGCGGGCTGATCGACGGCCAGCGTGACGTGGCCGCCATCATCGCTGACCTCGACGAACGCTTCCCCGGCGTCCCCGAACTGGGTGCGGACGTCGAACAATTCATGGAGGTCGCCCGTGCCGAGCACTGGCTCCTGCTCGGCTGACACCAGCCTGCCGGGCACGCCCATGCAGTTGCCGCAGCCGCCCACCGTTGCTGCGCCCAGCGTCGGCCTGCCGCTGTGGCTGCTGGCCGAGGTCACCTATCGCTGCCCGCTGCAGTGCCCCTACTGCTCCAATCCCCTGGACTTCGCCGCCCAGGGGCGCGAACTGACCACCGAGCAGTGGTTCAAGGTGATGGCCGAGGCACGGGAGATGGGCGCGGCCCAGATCGGCTTCTCCGGGGGCGAACCCCTGGTGCGCCAGGACCTCGCCGAGCTGATCCGCGAGGCGCGCCGGCTGGGCTACTACACCAACCTCATCACCTCCGGCATCGGCCTCACCGAGGCGCGCATCGCCGAATTCAAGGAAGCCGGTCTGGACCATATCCAGATCAGCTTCCAGGCCAGCGACGAACAGGTGAACAACCTGCTGGCCGGCTCGAAGAAGGCCTTCGCCCAGAAGCTGGCCATGGCCAAGGCGGTCAAGGCCCATGGCTACCCGATGGTGCTCAACTTCGTCACCCACAGGCACAACATCGATCGCATCGACCAGATCATCGACCTCTGCCTGGCGCTGGAAGCCGACTTCGTCGAACTCGCTACCTGCCAGTTCTATGGCTGGGCCGAGCGCAATCGCGCCGGTCTCCTGCCGACCAGGGCCCAGCTGGAGCGCGCCGAAGGCATCACGAACCAGTACCGCGCGCGCCTCAAGGCCGAGAATCATCCCTGCAAGCTGATCTTCGTCACCCCGGACTACTACGAAGAGCGCCCCAAGGCCTGCATGGATGGCTGGGCCAAGCTGTTCCTGACCATCACGCCGGACGGCACCGCCCTGCCCTGCCACGGCGCCCGGCAGATGCCCATCGCCTTCCCGAACGTGAAGGAGCAGGATCTGCGGCACATCTGGTACGACTCCTTCGGCTTCAACGTCTACCGCGGCTACGACTGGATGCCCGAGCCCTGCCGCTCCTGCGACGAAAAGGAAAAGGACTACGGCGGCTGCCGCTGCCAGGCCTTCATGCTCACTGGGGATGCGCGCAACGCCGATCCGGTCTGCGCCAAATCACCGCACCACGACCTCATCCTCGCCGCCCGCCAGGAAGCCGAGACCGCGACCCAGCGGATCGAGGACCTGCAATTCCGCAACGAGCGTAATTCGCGGCTGATCGCCAAGGCTTGAAGCCAGAGGCGGCGCCAGACATGCCAAGGTCGTCGGTGGAATCCAGTCCCCCACAGCCTGGGCGCAGGCTTGCCGAGGGGACTCACCACCCACGGCTCCGGGGCATTTGCCTCCCGGCCGGGCAGTGACCATACTGCCCGGCCGGACCTTTTCCCCTCATCGTCATGCCTTCGATACGCCCGCTGCGCCCTGCCGACATCCCGGCCGTTCTCGACATCCAGTCGGCCAACTACCCCGCCGACCTGCTCGAAGACCACGCCTTCTACGCCAATCGCCTGGAACTCGCCCCGGAACACTGCTGGGTGGCGACCGATGCCGAGGATCGCCTGCGCGGCTATCTGATCGCCTATCCCTGGGACGACGGCCTGCCGCCGGTACTGGGTGCTCCTCTCAAGCAATTGCCAGGCGCGGCCTCGACCTGGTTCCTGCACGATTGCGCCGTGCATCCCGAGGCCCAAGGTCAGGGCGTGGCGGGGCGTCTCTATCGTCACGCCAAGGGCCAGGCCCGACGCGCCCGCCTGCGCCAGGGGCGGCTGGTGTCGCTGTCCAACGCCATCGGCTACTGGCAACGCCACCACTATCAACCGGTCCCGGCCGACGCCGCGCTCAAGGCCAAGCTGGCCGGCTATGGCGCCGGCGCCTGCCTGATGCAGCGCACCCTCGATACCCCGGACAGCGACCACTCGTAAAACCTGCAAATCTAAATGCAAGTATTTCGCTTTCGCCTTAACATGGCCTAGCCCAGGAGGGCCTCCGCTGCCCGGCGCTCTGGCGCGGGTATCTTGATCGCCGCTACAAGGAATCCCTGATGAACATCGCTCCAGCGTCTTCGGCCAAGGGCCGGCGCGTCTTTTCCGTCACCCTGCTGGCCGCCCTGCTGGCGCTGGGCGGGCAGGCCGCCCAGGCGCGCTCCAGCTTCGAAGCCCCCGATCCGGACTACCACGGCGAGATCAAGGCCAGTCCCGTCAGCGGCACCGCCATCCTGGCCGGCAGCGAGGTCGCGCTGGACGGCCGCGGCTTCACCCCCGGTCAGCAGATCACCCTGTCGCGCGGTGGCGTGGCGCTCAATCCCGACGCCGCCTACGTGGCCGACGCCCAGGGCACCTTCAAGGCGACCCTGCGCATTCCGGAAGACGCCGCCCCCGGCCAGCATCCCATCGTCATCAGCACCGCCCAGCCCTCGGGCGCCGCGGTCTTCCCGCTCAAGGTCTCGCCGGTGGTCCCGCTGTCCGGTGCCGAGGCCTATAGCCTCACCGCGGTCAAACTGGTCCCCGGCCTCTACCAGGTGGACAGCAGCGCCAAGACCGGCGCCCTCTTCGTCACCTCGGCCGTGGGCCGCCCGCCGGTCAAGGTCTCGCAACTGCTCAAACTCGATCCCAAGGACCTGTCCATCCAGCGCCAGATCACCCCGGCCGCCGCCCCGGGCCAGGACGCCGGTGTCTACGCCGTCTACGGCGTGGGCGTGGACGATCGCAACGGCCACGTCTGGACCACCAATACCCGGCAGAACACCGTGGCGGTCTATCGCCAGAGCGACCTGGGCCTGGTCAAGCAATTCGAACCCGGCCTCGTGCCCCATGCCCACACCGTGGTGGTCGACGAGAAGCTCGACCGCGCCTTCGCCTCGGCGGCCATGACCCCGGACATCGTCAGCTTCGACGCCAAGACCCCGGCCGTGCGCAAGCACATCACCATCGAATCGGGCGTGCGCGGCGAGCAGTTCGCCGTGGTCGGCATGCACCTGGACCCGGCGGTGCACAAGCTCTACGCCGTCAGCCTGAAGACCAACGAAGCCGCGGTGATCGACGCCAAGACCGAGCAGGTCGAGAAGGTCTTCCCGATCCAGGGCGCCAAGACCCCCATGGGCGTAGCCCACGATCCCCAGACCGATCGCCTGTTCATCACCGCCCAGGGCAGCGACAACCTGCTGATCGTCGACGCCAAGACCGGCAAGACCCTGCACAACGTCACCACCGGCGCGGGTGCGCTGAGCGTGGTCTTCGACCCGGTCAAGCGCCTGGCCTACGTCACCAACCGCGGCGCCGGCACCCTGACCGTGGTCGACCCGGACGGCACCATCAAGGCCAACCTGGAGTTGGGCACCTACCCCAACCATGCGGTGGTGGACAGCAAGGGCGTGGTCTACGCGGTGAACAAGGCCAAGGGCCAGGATGATGCCGAGGGGGATCGGATCACGCGGGTAGTGGCCAAGTAAGGGGCCTGAGGCCCCTTACTTGGGTTGGGGGCCGCTTTTGTAGGTTGGGTTGAGCGTTAGCGAAGCCCAACATCGAGCTGAGTTGCCTTAGCTATTTATCGAGCGCTTTGACGCCTTTTGTTTCGCCCACCCGGGCGAGTCACTTTTGCCAGTCGCGGCAAAAGTAACCAAAAACGCTTGCCCCACCATCCGGCCTTCCGCTTCGCTCCAGGTCCGCTCACAACAGCGCCGTTCCGGGGTCGGTCCAGATGGGCCGTCCCTGGCCCACTGGACCTCTCGCCGCATCCATGCGGCTCGACCCACTCCACGACACTGCCGTTCGCCCTCCTGAACGGGGCGATTCTCCAGCCTGAAAGTGTTGGCTGAGAAGCCACAAAAAGCCCGTAGCGTGGACAACGGCAACGCCTTGTCCACTAATGGTGTCGGTGCCCAACAGTGGAAAACGCTGCGCGGTTTTCCACGCTACGAATCGCTCTGGCTCCGCTTGTAAACACCCCAGCCTCAGGCTGGCGCCCCGCCCCGTCAGTGAGGCCGAGTGCAGGTGTCGCGGAGGGGGATGCGAGGCAGGACGCCGAGCAAGGCGCGAGGGGCAGGAGGCCCCTTCGTGCCGTGCCCCCGGAGCGGCACCGGAACGAGGGGACCCGGAGCGAAGCGGAGGGCCGAAACGTGGGGCAAGCGTTTTTGCTTACTTTTTTTGCGACTGAAAAAAGTGAGTCGCCCGGGTGGGCGAAACAAGAGCCACAAGCAGACCGCGATAAATAGCTAGGGCACCTATAACCCTACCCGTAATCCTTTGGGCTTCGCTAACGCTCAACCCAACCTCGTTCGCCCCAAACCGCCAGACCACTCCAGCGGGCCCCACTCAGGGGGCGACAGAGGGGCGCACTCACCCTTCCAGCGACTCCACCCCCAACTCATCCCACACCGCCTCCGCCAGGTGGAAGGTGGCATTGGCCGCCGGGATGCCGCAGTAGATGGCGCTCTGCATGATCAACTCCTTGATCTCCTCCCGCGTCACCCCGTTGCTGCGCGCGGCGCGCAGGTGCAGGCGCAGTTCGCCTTCGCGGTTCATGCCGATCAGCATGGCGATGGTGATCAGGCTGCGGGTGTGCCGCGGCAGGCCCGGGCGGGTCCAGATGTCGCCCCAGGCGTGGCGGGTGATCATCTCCTGGAATTCTTCGTTGAAGGGGGTCAGCTTTTCCAGGCTGCGATCGACATGGGCGTCGCCCAGCACGGCGCGGCGGACCTGCATGCCGGCTTCATAACGTTCTCTTTCGTCCAAGATCGACTCCTTTAGGCGCTGAGGAAGGCCAGCACGCGCTGGGTAAAGGCAGCGCCCATCTGCACGTTGGACAGGTGGGCGGCGGGAAACTCGACGTACTCGGCGCCGGGAATACGCTCCTGCAGGAAGCGCCCGTCGGCCGGGGTGGTCACGGCGTCATGGCTGCCGGCGACGATCAGCGTCGGCGCACGGATGGCGTCCAGTACCTCGCGGAAGTCGGCGTCGCGCACCGCCGCGCAGTTGGCGGCGTAGCCCTGGGGCGAGGTGCCGGCGAGCATGGCGACGATGCGGTCGACCCGATTCGGCTCGGCGCTGGCGAAATCAGGGGTGAACCAGCGACCGATGGAGGCGTCGCGCAGGTCGCGCATGGCCTGCTCGCCGCCGGCTTCCACGGTCTGGATGCGGGTGTTCCACACCTCGGGGGTGCCGATCTTGGCGGCGGTGTTGCACAGCACCAGGCGGGTGACTCGCTCCGGCGCGTTGATGCCCAGCCACTGGCCGATGGAGCCGCCCATGGACAGGCCGCAGAAGGCGAATTGGTCGATGCCCAGGGCGTCGGCCAGGGCCAGGACGTCGCGCCCGTTCTCGTCCATCCGATAGGGGCCGGGCGTCACCAGGGAGGCGCCGTGGCCGCGGGTGTCGTAGCGCAGCAGGCGAAAACGCTCGCTGAAGGCGGCGGCCTGGTCATCCCACATGGCCAAGTTAGTGCCCAGGGAGTTGGACAGGATCAGCACGGGGGCGCCCTCGGGGCCCTCCAATCGGTAGTTCAGGTCGCCATCGGCGAGACGTACGCTGGGCATCAGGCAGTCCTCTGGTCTAGGGATGGGCAAGCAGGGTGCGGTGTTCAGCCAGGGCGCGGGTTACCCAGGCGCGGGCCTGGCCCTGGTAATGGGCGGGGTCCAGCAGGCGATCCAGCTCGGCGCAGGAGAGTTCGGCGGTTACTTCCGGCGTGTCGCCGAGCACCTGGCGCAGGTGACGCCCCTCCTGGACGGCGCGCTTGCAGCTCTGCTCCACCAGATGGTGGGCGGCCTCGCGACCCAGACGCCCAGCCAGGGCGATGCTGACCGCCTCGGCCAACACCAGGCCGTGGGTCAGTTCCAGATTGGCCTGCATCCGCGCGGCGTCCACTTCCAGGCCGGCGACGATGGCCTGGGCCTGTTGCAGGGCGCCAGAGACCAGGCAGAACAGCTCCGGCAGGGTTTCCCACTCGGCGTGCCAAAGCCCCAGGCTGCGCTCGTGCTCCTGGGGCATGGCGGAAAACAGGGTGCTGACCAGACCCGGCGCGCGGGTGGCGGCGGCGATCAGCACGGCTGCGCCCACCGGATTACGTTTGTGCGGCATGGTGGAGGAACCACCCTTGCCCGGCGCCGAGGGTTCGAAGACCTCGGCGGCTTCGGTCTGCATCAGCAGCGACAGATCGCGCCCCAACTTGCCCAGGCTGCCGGCTACAAGGCCGAGCCAGGTGCCGACCTCCACGAGGCGATCACGCTGGGTATGCCAGGGTTGCTCCGGCAGGCTCAGCGCCAGCTCCCGGGCCAGGGCCTCGGCCACCGGCAGGGCATCAGCGCCCAGGGCGGCCAGGCTGCCCGAGGCGCCGCCGAATTGCAGCACCAGCACCCGTGGCCGCAGTTCAGCCAGGCGCTGGCGGTGACGGGTGATGGCGCCCAGCACCCCGGCCAGCTTCATGCCCAGGGTCACGGGCGTCGCATGTTGCAGCCAGGTGCGCCCGGCCAGCACGGTACCGGCATGGCGCTCGGCCTGGATGGCCAGGGCCTCGGCCAGGTGCGCCAGGTCGGCGTCCAGCAGGTCCAGCGCCTGGCGGATCTGCACGACCAGGCCGCTGTCCATGGCGTCCTGGCTGGTGGCACCGCGGTGCACATGGCGCTCGGCCTCGGGATCCTGGGCGGCGATCTGCCGGCCCAGGGCCTTGACCAGGGGAATGGCGGAATTACCGGCGCTGACCACCGCCCGGGCCAGTTCGGCGGCATCGTATAGCTCGGCACGGCAGGCGGCGGCGATGGGCGCCACCGCCGTCTGGGGAATCACCCCCACCGCCGCCTCGGCGCGCGCCAGGGCCGCCTCGAAGTCCAGCATGCCCTGTAGTCGGCCGTGGTCACAAAACACCGCGCGCATGGCGGCGCTGGTGAAGTAGGCGTCGAACAGCAGGTTGGACATGGGGATTCCTCAAGTGGCGGAGCAGCCAACAAAGCGTAGCGAGCGGTTGTCAGGCGGGTGCGAGCGGCGCGCAGGAACCGGAATGTACGACGGGTACATGAGGATTCCGAGCACTGCACGCGCCCGCATGGCGGACGCGCAGTAGTTTTGTTGGTTGCTCCTAGTGGTCGTGATGCAGGTAGGTAGCTTGCCGCGGCAGCCGCAGGCTGACCAGGAAGGCCACCGCCAGCATCACCGAGACATAGATGTAGAACACCTCTTCGTGTCCCTGGGTCTTGAAGCTCAGGGCGACGAATTCCGCCGAGCCGCCAAAGATCGCATTGGCCACCGCATAGGACAGGCCCACACCCAGGGCGCGCACCTCTGGTGGGAACATCTCGGCCTTCACCAGGCCGCTGATGGAGGTGTAGAGGCTGATGATGGCCATGGCCAGGCAGATCAGCAGGAAGGCCACGAAGGGACTCTGGACGCTGGCCAGGGCGGTGAGGATCGGCCAGGTGCAGACCGTGCCCAGGCCACCGAACAGCAGCATGGAGGCGCGCCGACCGATGCGGTCGGAGAGCATGCCGAACAGCGGTTGCATCAGCATGAACACCAGCAGGGCGCAGGTCATCACGGCGCTGGCGGTCTTGGCGTCCATGCCGCTGGTGTTGACCAGGTACTTCTGCATGTAGGTGGTGAAGGTATAGAAGATCAGCGAGCCGCCGGCGGTGTAGCCGAGCACGGTGAAGAAGGCCGCCTTGTGATGCTTGAACAGGCCGCTCAGGGTACCGGCCTCCTTGTTGGCGCGGGTCTCGGCGGTGGTGGTCTCTTCCAGCGAACGACGCAGGAACAGCGAGATCACCGCCGCGGCGGCACCGACCAGGAAGGGAATCCGCCAGCCCCAGGCGCGCAGATCGGCGTCGCTCAGGACCTGCTGCAGGATCACCACCACCAGCACGGCCAGGAGTTGGCCGCCGATCAGGGTGACGTACTGGAAGGAAGCGAAGAAACCGCGCTGGCCACGCAGCGCCACCTCGCTCATGTAGGTGGCGGTGGTGCCGTATTCACCGCCCACCGAGATGCCTTGCAACAGGCGCGCGAGCAGCAGCAGCGCCGGCGCCGCGACGCCGATGCTGGCATAGGTGGGCAGGCAGGCGATGGCCAGGGAGCCGGCGCCCATCATCAGGATGGAGATGACCATGGAGGTGCGCCGACCGTACTTATCGGCGACGCGCCCGAAGATCCAGCCGCCCAGGGGCCGCATGAGGAAGCCCGCGGCGAACACCCCGGCGGTGCTGAGCAGCTGCACGGTGGGATCGCTCTTGGGGAAGAAGGCGGCGGCGAAATAGATGGAGCAGAAGGCGTAGACGTAGAAGTCGAACCATTCCACCAGATTGCCGGACGAGGCGCCGACGATGGCGAAGATGCGCTTCTTGCGCTCCTCGAAGCTGTAATGCGGGTGAGTGCTCATGGAGATCCTTAATTATAGGTATGGATGGACGGAGGACAGCCTACCGCCATCGGACCAGGAGAGACACACGCGGTTACAGGAGGTGTGGGCATGGGGTGAATGAGATTTGGTTGTTTGCTCAAGCAAAGGCTCTACGATCGGCCCCGAGAATCGCGGCCATGGGCCGCTCCTACAGGCGCGGCACGTGTAGGAGCGGCCGCATCGGCGGACCGCCATGGCCGCGATTTGTCGCTGCGACAAAGCCTCAGATCCCGTCCACCCGCTCCACCGCTAGCGCCAACCCCTGGCCGACGCCCACGCACATGGTGGCGAGCCCCAGGCGGCCGCCGGTCTTTTCCAGGTGGTGCACCGCGGTGAGCACCAGGCGGTTGCCGCTCATGCCCAGGGGATGACCCAGGGCGATGGCGCCGCCATTGGGATTGACCTTGGGGCTGTCGTCGGCCACGCCCAGCTCGCGCAGGACGGCCAGGCCCTGGGCGGCGAAGGCTTCGTTGAGTTCGATGACGTCGAAGGCCTCGATGGGCAGGTTTAACTGCTGCAGCAGCTTGCGCACCGCCGGGGTCGGACCGACGCCCATGATGCGCGGCGCCACCCCACCACTGGCCATGCCCAGCACCCGGGCGCGGGGCGTGAGGCCGTGCTTCTTCACCGCGTCCGCCGAGGCCAGGATGATGGCCGAGGCGCCGTCGTTGAGCCCGGAAGCGTTGCCCGCGGTCACGGTCCGGTCCGGACCGTTGACCGGCTTGAGCTTGGCCAGGCCTTCTACGGTGGTGTCCGGACGCGGATGCTCGTCCCGCTCCACCACCACGTCGCCCTTCTTGCCCTTGAGGGTCACCGGGACGATTTCCTCGGCGTAGTAGCCGGATTCCTGGGCCGCCGCGGCACGTTGCTGGCTGCGCAGGCCGAAGGCGTCCTGGTCGGCGCGGCTGACGCCATAGTCGGCGGCGACGTTGTCACCGGTGACCGGCATGCTGTCGACGCCATAGGCCTCTTTCATCGCCGGATTGACGAAGCGCCAGCCCAGGGTGGTGTCTTCCAGCTTCTGGCCACGACCGAAGGCGCTGTCGGCCTTGCCCATGACATAGGGCGCGCGGGTCATGGATTCCACCCCGGCGGCGATCACCAGCTCCATCTCGCCCAGAGCGATGGCGCGATAGGCCTGGCCCACCGCTTCCATGCCCGAGGCGCAGAGGCGATTGAGGGTCACGCCCGGCACCGTTTCCGGTAGTCCCGACAGCAAGACCGCCATGCGCGCCACGTTGCGGTTGTCTTCCCCGGCCTGGTTGGCGCAGCCCATGAACACCTCGTCCACCGCCGTCCAGTCCACCTGGGGATTGCGCTCCTGCAGCGCCTTGAGCGGAATGGCCGCCAGGTCGTCGGCACGTACCGCCGAGAGACCGCCGTTGAGCCGGCCGATGGGGGTCCGAATGGCGTCGCAGATATAGACTGGGCGACTCATTCCTCAGCTCCTTTCTGACCGCCATGGGCGGCATTGGTCCTGGCCTGCAGATCACGCAGGGCGTCGAGTTCGGTCACCGTCGGCGCTGCGGTGGTGGCGACCTGGTCGGCGAAACGGATGGCCCAGCCGGTGGCGGCCACCACCTGTTCGCGGGTCACACCCGGATGCAGGGCGGTCACCACGAATTCGTGGGTGCCGGCCTCCGGCTCCATGATGCAGAGGTCGGTGATGATGGCGGTCGGACCCTTGCCCGGCAGGCCCAGCTGCTGGCGGTGATCGCCCCCCTCGCCGAAGCCCACCGAGGTGATGAAGGCCAGCTTGTCGACGAAGCTGCGGTGCGACTGCTTGAGGATGATCAGCACCTCCTTGGCCGAGCCGGCGATTTCCGGGGCCCCGCCGGCGCCGGGCAGACGCACCTTGGGCTGGTGGTAGTCGCCGATCACCGTGGTATTGATGTTGCCGAAGCGGTCGACCTGGGCCGCACCAAGGAAGCCCACGTCGATGCGTCCGCCCTGCAGCCAGTAGCGGAAGATCTCGCCGGTGGGCACCACGGTGTCGGCAGTCTCGGCCAGCTCGCCGTCGCCGATGGACAGCGGCAGCACCGAGGGCTTGGCACCGATGGGGCCGGATTCGTAGATCAGCACCACGTCCGGCGCATGGGTCAGGCGTGCCAGATTCGCCGCGGTGGATGGCAGGCCGATGCCGACGAAGCAGACGCTGCCATTGCCAAGGCGACGTGCCGCAGCCACGGTCATCATTTCATTGGTGGTGAAGTCGCTCATGATTCAGGCCTCCGCAGCCAGCTTCGCCTGGAAGGCGGCGAAGTCCGCGGTACTGCGGATGTAGGTGTCGATCCACTGGGTAAAGGTGTCGCGGTCGCGAGCGATCGGGTCCCAGGCCTGGTAGAAACGGTTGTCCCGCTCGTAGTAGCCGTGGGCATAGGACGGATGCGCCCCGCCCGGGACCACACAGACGGCGCTGAGCGCCCAGGTCGGCAGCACGCAGGCGTTCATCGGCGCCTGCAGGTCGTCGACGATCTCCTCCACGGTGACGATGCAGCGCTGGGCGGCCAGGGCCGCTTCCTTCTGTACGCCGAGGATGCCCTGGATCAGCACGTTGCCCTGGCGGTCGGCCTTCTGCGCATGGATGACGGTGACGTCGGGGCGCACGCTGGGCACCGCGGCGAGCTGCTCGCCGGTGAAGGGGCAGGCGATGGTCTTGATGTCCGGATTGACCTTGGCCAGGTCCGAGCCCTGGTAGCCGCGCAGGACGGCGAAGGGCAGGTTGGAGGCGCCGGCGACATAGGCGTTGGCCAGGGCCGCGTGGCTGTGCTCGGAAATCTCCAGCTTGTGCGGCCAGCCTTTTTCCACCGCATCGCGCAGCCGGTGCAGGGAGCCGACCCCGGGGTTGCCGCCCCAGGAGAAGATCAGCCGCTTGGCACAGCCGGCACCGATCAGCAGGTCATAGACCAGGTCGGGGGTCATGCGCACCAGGGTCAGGTCGCGCCGGCTCTGGCGGATCAGCTCGTGGGCGGCGGCGGTCGGAATGAGATGGGTGAAGCCTTCGAGGGCGACGGTCTCGCCATCGTGGACGAAGCGCTGGATGGCTTCGCTCAGGGACAGGATCTGGGCCATGGATTGTCGACTCGCGTCTTTGTTGTCGGCGCCGCCCGGTGCGGCGGTCTGGAGTCAGACTACAAAGCCCCATCCGCGCAAACAATCCGATAATCGACTAAGGGTTCGATTATCGAACAGCATCGCTTTATGGGCTGTCGACCCCTTCGACGCGCAGCGCGCTGTTGCAGCGGCTACACTGCCCTCCCCTCATCCAGAGCCCAGCCGATGTCCGACAAGCCCCGCGCCTCCCTCGAAGGCATCACCCTCGAAGCCCTGCTCACCCGCCTGGTGGAGCATCACGGCTGGGAAGAACTCGGTCGGCGCATCCCGCTGCGCTGCTTCACCCATGAGCCCAGTATCAAATCCAGCCTGACCTTCCTGCGCCGCACGCCCTGGGCGCGGGAAAAGGTCGAGCAGCTTTACCGGCGCCTGCCCCGGCGCTAATAGCCTGACTAGAGCCTTTCGCCCCTGTCGACACCGCAGCAACCCTGCCCTATAGTCGAACGAACCACTGCGCCGTAGGCGAATACGCCGGCAGGGAGACAGGACATGCTCGAGAAAGCACTGCTCGTCGATGCTCAAGGGCGGCCGATCGCCCAGCACCACAAGGTCTTCTCCAACGCCTGGGACGAGATCAAGGCCTGGTCGAGCGAGGTGTACATGCCCTACGACGTGGCGCCCATCGGTCGCCACATCGCCCCGGCTTCGACGATGCACTTGGCGAAGATCGGCGCCATCACCGCCACCCGCTTCGCCTATGGCATCCCGGTACACATCAAGGATTGGGACCAGGACGCCGGCAACGCCTTCGTCGCCACTACCATCGGCGGGACCGCGCGGCACTGGGTGGATCGCGAACAGGCGGTCGAAACTCCGGTGGGCAGCTCCTTCGTCGTCGACTGCAGTCGGACCGATTACTGGGTCGACTTCGATCCCGACCATCTGCAATTCAACCTGACCATTCCCCACGAATTACTGGAGCGGACCGCCCTCGATTGGTTCGGCTTCAATCCCGGCGATGCGCTCTGGCAGGCCAAGGTGGGTCTGGGCGGCGCGGAATCCAGCTGGCTGGGGCTGATGGATTACGTCGCCCGCTCCATCGCCGAGGCGCCGGAACGGCTCACCCAGGGGCCGCTCGCTCGACACCTGGAGCAGACCATCTGCGTCCGCCTGCTCAACGAGTGGGCCTTGCGCGCCGGCTTGGACCTGAACGATCCCTGCCACCGCCTGGCCCCGCGCACGGTCCGCACCGCCGAGCAATTCATGATCGAGCATGCTGCCGAGTTGCCCACCATGGCCGATGTCGCCCGCGCCGTGGGCACCAGCGTCCGCACCCTGAGTGCCGCCTTCAAGAGCTTTCGCGGTTATCCACCCAGCGCCTTCCTGCGCGAGCAACGCCTACAAGGGGCGCGCCGAGTCTTGAGCGCCGCACCACTTGGTGCCAGCGTGTCCGCCATCGCCGCGGCCTGGGGCTATATCAACATGGGCGAGTTCGCCCGCAGCTATCGCCTGCGTTTCGGCGAGCGACCTTCAGACACCCTGCGCCGCGGCACCGCCTGACCGTCTCGGCTATCTGCCGATGGCAGACAGCGCCTGCCGAGGCCGGATATCACCCCGGACCCTGGTCATCGCAAGATCTCGCCACGCGCGCCCGACCGGGCGCGTAAACCAGCGCCAGAGCGAGATCAGACGATGGCAGACACTCTCAAAACGGCCGCGGACGCGATCCTGGCCAGGGCAGTCGAGAGCACCCCAGGCGTTCCCGGCGTTGCCGCCGTGGTAACCAACCGGCACGGCAATCTCTATGTGGGCGCCGCCGGCAGGCGCACCCTAGGCAGTGCCGACCTCATGGCGCCCGACAGCCTGTGCGCGATTTTCTCCACTACCAAGGCGATTACCGGGACCGCGGTACTGCAACTGGTGGAGCAGGGCCTGCTCGACCTGGATGCGCCCGCCAGCACCTATGTGCCCGCCATCGGCAAGCTGCAGGTGCTCGAAGGCTTTGCCGACGATGGCCAACCGCGCCTGCGTGCGCCGCGGCGAGCCATCACCACCCGCATGCTGTTGCTGCACACGGCAGGCTTTGGTTACGACTTCTTCAATGCGCACTACCAGCGCCTCGCCACCGAGCACGGCCAACCCAGCGTCATCACCGCTACCCGCGCCGCCCTGGAAACGCCGCTGCTCTTCGATCCGGGCGAACGATGGGAATACGGCTCGAACATCGACTGGGCCGGTCTGGTCGTGGAAAGCATCACTGGCCGCCGCCTGGACGAAGTTTTCGCGGAGCGGATCTTCGCTCCCCTGAGGATGCATGATTCCGCCTTCGTGCTTACCGCCGACATGCGCGACAGGCTCGCCACCCTGCACCAGCGCGACGCCACCGGCCAACTCGCTCCTCTCGACGACTTCGTGCTACCGCAGGAGCCGGAGGTCTTCATGGGCGGGCACGGCCTCTACTCGACGGCCCTGGACTACGCCAAGTTCATCCGCCTGTGGCTCAACGACGGCGACGGCCCCGACGGCCGGGTGCTCAGGCCGGAGACCGTGCGGATGGCCGCGGCGAACGGACTCGGCGCGCTGAAGATCAGGGGCCTGCCCGGTGTCATTCCCCACCTGTCCAACCCGGCCGAATTCTTTCCCGGCATGGCGAAGTCCTGGGGACTGACCTTCATGATCAACGACACCGATGCCCCGACCGGTCGCCCAGCCGGCTCCCTGGCCTGGGCCGGGCTGGCCAACCTCTACTACTGGATCGACCGGCAGAACGGCATCGGTGGCTTCTGGGCCACGCAGATCCTGCCCTTCGTCGATCCGCCTTCGGTCAAGGGTTACCTGGACTTCGAAACGGCCGTTTATGAGGCGCTCGCGGCTCACCGCAGAGCCTGAGAAGCGCGCCCTGGGCGGCTCCTCGGCGCGATGGGGCTCTGGCAGTGGAGAGCGGTCTGCGGAGGGATTGCCGTAACGATGTGTGCCTGCGGTACCTGTGCCAGTGCCTGCCTCATCGGCGCCGGGTATCACGGCAACGCCAGGCTCAGGACTGTCCGAAGACCAGTACCTTGAGGCCGCCCTCGGGGTCCTCGTCGGCGAATTCCGGTGGATTGGCCAGGCGCTCGACGAAGGCCAGTCCCGGTGCTTCCTGGGCCATGCCGGCGATGAGGAAGTCCGCCCCCACACCGGGATCGTTTACGCAGGCCAGCACTCGCCCGCCAGGGGTGAGCAGCTCCGGCAACCGGCGCAGGATGCGCGCATAGTCCTTGGTCAGGGCGAAGCTGCCCTGCTGGAAGCTGGGCGGATCGACGATCACCAGATCATAGGGCCCCAGCTTGCGCACCTTGCCCCAGGACTTGAACAGTTCGTGGCCGAGAAAGCTGACCTTGCCCAGGTCGTGGCCATTGAGCCGATGATTTTCGCGGCCGCGGGTCAGGGGCCCGCGAGCCATGTCCAGATTGACCACCTGGGCCGCGCCGCCGGCCAAGGCCGCTACGGAGAAACCACAGGTGTAGGCGAACAGGTTGAGGATGCGCAGGCCGGTGGCCTGCTCGCGCACCCAGCGGCGGCCCAGGCGCATGTCGAGGAACAGCCCCATGTTCTGGTGACGGGAGAGGTCCAGGCCGAATGTCAGGCCGTCCTCATGGATGACGTGCTCGCCCACCGGCGCGCCGATCAGCGCCTCGCTGGCGGCATCCAGGCGGTAACGATGCTGCAGCAGCAGGCTCTGGGCACCACTGGCGCGCCACGCCGGGGTCTCGCCCAGAGCCGTGAGGGTCGTGCGCAGGGCCTCCAGCTCGACCGCGGGCACTTCGCGGAACAGCCCTACCCGCACCACGCCTTCCAGCCAGTCGACGGTCAGTTGTTCCAACCCCGGCAGCAACCGGCCACGGCCGTGCACCAGTCGGCGCGCCTCGGCAGGGGGCGGATCGAGGGCGACCAGGAGCAGGTCGGTAAGGCGGGCAAGGGTGGCGGTATTCATGGGCGATCACGACGGCAAAGGAGCGGCATGCTACGGCAAAAGCGCCGGCGTCGCCTCCCGAGGCCCGCTGCGGCAAGCCCGGCAACCGTCCTCTGCGACTCACCCTTCGTGCCCTTCGGCAGACAAGTTCCCCCACGAACCGACCAGTCCGATGAAAATATGTCTCAGGCGGTAACGACTCGCAGTTGTATCCACTTTGTCAGGCGCTCTAGAATCCGCCTCCCCGAATCCCAGGACAACAACAATGCGCCGGCTGGTTCCTGCCTTCTATCTGCTGCCCCTCTGTGCCCTCCCCCTCACTGGTCATGCCCAGGAGCAGACGGAAGATTCGCCCCAAGCCCTGTCCGAGCTCACCATCGTCGGCGCGGCCGAATCGCCCACCGGGCCGGTGCAGGGCTACAAGGCAGAGCGTTCCAGCAGTGCCACCCGTACCGACACCCCGCTGCACGAGACGCCCCAGTCGGTGAGCGTGGTCTCCCGCGAAGCCCTCGACGATCTCTCCGCCACCCGCCTGCAGCAGGCGCTGGACCAGGCCGGTGGCGTCGGCCGCGGCAACAACTTCGGCGGCCAGGGCCTGACCAGCTACACGGTGCGCGGCTTCACCAGCTCCGAGTATTTCCGCAACGGCTTCCCCATGAATCGTGGCTATCCCAGCGCGCCGGATGCCGCCACCCTGGAACGGGTCGAGGTCCTGCGCGGCCCGGCCGCGACCCTCTATGGCCGCAGCGATCCGGGCGGCACCTTCAACGTGGTCACCAAGCAGCCGCTGGGCGAGCGCAAGACCACCCTTGGCAGCCAGTTCACCGACCAGGGCCAGAAACGCGGCACCCTGGACACCACCGGCCCGGTGGACGAGGACGGCCGCCTGGCCTATCGCCTCAACCTGATCGCCGAGGGCGGCGACACCTTCCGCGACGACGTGCACACCGAGCGCTACGAAGTCGCCCCGGTGCTGAGCTGGCAGGCCACCGACGCCACCCTCATCACCTTCGAGGCGGACATCATCCGCAGCAACGCCCCGCTGGATCGCGGCCGCACCAACTACCTGACTCAGCGCGCCGAGGCCAGTCGTTCCACCAATGCCTGGGAAAAGGGCACCACCAACCTGCTGCACAGCGACAGCGAGACCTATCAGCTGCGCTTCGAGCACCAGTTGAGCGACGCCTGGACCCTGGCGGGTGGTTTCCAGTACCTGGACGGCAGCCTCAAGGGCAATGCCGTGGAAGCCAACGGCGTGCAAGCCGACGGCGTGACCCTGGGCCGCAACTTCAACTACCGCAAGCTGGAGTGGACTGATCGCGACCTGCAGCTGAACCTGACCGGTCGCTTCGACACCTTTGGCCTGGGTCACACCCTGATCACCGGGATCGAGGTGGAAGACTATGACTATCAGTCGATCATCCAGCGCTCCCCCGGCGGCACCGGTGTCTATGCGGTCAACCTGGTCAATCCGGTCCTTGGTCAGCCGCGTCCGGCCCTGACCCGTACGCCGACCCATGACCACGAGACCCTCAAGACCTGGGCCGCCTTCGTGCAGGACCAGATCGCCCTCACCGAGCGTTTCAAGGTGCTGGGTGGCGTGCGCCTGGAGCGCTTCGAGCACGATTACGACAACTTCGTCGCCGGTGGTCAGAGCTGGTCCAACGCCGACAACGCCGTCACCCCGCGCCTGGGCGTCAGCTACGACCTCACCCCGGAACTGGCGCTCTATGCCAGCGCCTCCAAGTCGTTCAAACCCAACACCGGCGCGGCGCGCCTGGGCGGCGGTTTCGACCCCGAGGAAGGCAAGGCCTACGAAGTGGGCATGAAGTGGGCGGCGCTGGACGGCCGCCTCAGCGTCGACACGGCGATTTTCCATACGGTCAAGGAAAACGTCCTGACCCTGGACCCGGTCGATCCGAATTTCAACGTCGCCGCCGGCGAGGTACGCAGCCGCGGCTTCGAGGTCAACGTGACCGGCGACCTGACGCCCAACTGGCGCATCCTCGGCGGCTACGCCTTCACCGATGCCGAGGTCACCAAGGACAACACCCTGGTCCGCGGTACGCGCCTGACCAATATCCCGCGCAATGCCGTCAATCTGCTCAACGTCTACGAATTCCATGACGGCGTGCTGCGCGGCCTGGGACTGGGCGCCAACCTCAAGTACGTGGGTGAACGCGAAGGCCAGAAAACAATTGCCAGCGACTACACCATGGACAGCTACACGGTCACCGACCTGTTGAGCTTCTACAAGGTCGACGAGCACCTGCGACTGAACCTGGACGTGCGCAACGTCTTCAACAAGGGCTACGACGAGAGTTCCTGGAACGCCTACAGCTATCCGGGCGAGCCGCGTACCGTGCAGGCCGGTTTCACCTACACCTTCTGACGCCCCACCCTCTGCAACCCTGCGGTCAGGCCTCGGTGAAGGCCTGGCCGGTCAGCGGCTGGACCACCGGACGGCCCTGGCGGTCCTGCAGGATGTCCACCGCCACGCCGTAGGTGGCCTCCAGCAGGTCGGCGGTGACGATGGCCGCGGGTCGCCCGGCGGCCAGCAGGCCACCGTTCACCAGCACCAGCAGGGAATCGGCGTACTGGCAGGCCAGGTTGAGGTCGTGCAGCACCACCACGGTCACCTGCTGGTGCAGCCGGGTCTCGTGGCGTACCCGATCGAGCAGGTTGATCTGGTGCCGCAGATCCAGCGCACTGACCGGTTCGTCCAGCAGCATCACCTCGGGTTCGCGCATCAGCACCTGGGCGAAGAACACCAGCTGCCGCTGACCGCCACTCAGGGTGCCCAGCTGGCGCGACGCCAGATGGCCGATCCCCACCTCGTCGAGCTTGCCCAGCGCCCGTTCCAGCAGCTCATCGTCCAGATGCAGGGTCAGCCGTTCCAGGCTGCCCATGGCCACCGTCTCCAGCACCGACAGCGCCGCCTCGGCATGGGAATCCTGGGGCATATAGGCCACGCCCTGGCGCCAACCCTCGCGCTGAGCGCGGAGCGAAGCACCTGCCACCAGCCGCCGCTCGCCGCGTTCGATATGGCCGGCCGCCAGCGGCAGGTCCCCGGCCAGGGCGCGCAGCAGGGTGGTCTTGCCGGTGCCGTTGGGGCCGAGGATCACATGGACCTGGCCGGGATGCAGCTCGGTGCTCAAACCGGAAATCACGGTGCGGTCGCCGCGCTTCAGCGCGAGGTCATGGAGGCGGATCATAGGCTGGACCTGCGCGGGGCGAAGATGAGCCAGAGCAGGAAGGGCACCCCGACGATGGCGGTAACGATGCCCACCGGAAACAGCGCCCCGGGCAGGATGGACTTGGACAGCACCGAGGCGAAGGACAGCATCAGGGCGCCGCAGATGGCGGACAGTGGCAGCAGGAAGCGCTGATCCTCCCCCACCTGCCAGCGGGCGATATGGGGCGCGACCAGGCCGACGAAGCCGATCACCCCGACGAAGCTGGTGGCCGTGGCGGTCATCACCGCCACCAGGATCAGCACCTTGAGGCGCAGGCGGCGGATGTCCACGCCCAGGCTCTCGGCCCGCGCCTCGCCCAGGCGCAGGGCAGCCAGTTTCCAGGCATCGCGCAAGAGCAGAATGCAGCACAGCAGGGTCACCCCGGCAACGATGGCCAGGGTGGTCCAGGTGGCGCGACCGAGGCTGCCGAACAGCCAGAAGAGGATCTGCTGGGAAAGCTCCGGCGACGAGAGGAACTGCACCAGCGACAGCAATGACTGGAACAGGAACAGCAGGGCGATGCCACCGAGAATGATGGTGTCGCTGCCGGTGCGCTTGAGCGAAGCCAGGGCGAAAAGGAACAGCGCCGCCAGCATGGCGAAGACGAAGGCGCCCAGCGGCACCCCGATCAGCGCGCCCAGGCCGAAGCTGCCCAGTGCCAGGCTGAGGGCCGCGCCACAGCCGGCGGCAGCCGCCATGCCCAGGGTGTAGGGACTGGCCATGGGATTGTTGAGCAGCGTCTGCATCTGCGCTCCGCCGGCGCCAAGGGCGGCGCCCACCGCCAGGGCCATCAGCGCCACCGGCAGGCGCAGGTCGCGGACGATGGCGTCGGTCATCGGCTGACGCTCGCCGAGGCCGGTCAGGGACTTGAGCACTTCCAGCGGTGAAAGCAGCGAAGGCCCGGTGGCGATGTCCAGCACCAGACCCGCCAGGGTCAGCAGCAGAAACACCCCGCAGGCCCGCCAGCGCCGCCGCTCGCGGGCGCGCTGGTCGGCGATGGCGTCCGCGTGGCTGGAGGGTGAGGAAGCGCTCATGGGTTCAGGCCTATGGCGAAGGTGCCCTGGGGCTGGATCGGCATGTAGCGGCGGTAGAACTCACGGTAGTTGGCCATGGGATCCATGTCCTGGAACAGATCCGGATAGAGCTGCTTGGCGATGAACTGCAGCATGGCGAAGTCTTCCAGGCTGCGCGAGGCACCCTGGTAGACACCATAGAGACGCCCGTCGCGGATCGCCGGCAGATTGCTCCAGCCCGGTCGCTGCATGAAGGCGCGCAGATGGCTGCGGGCGTCATCGGCGGTCACGCCGGGGCCCATGGGCAAGGCGGTGGGATTGCTGTTGTCCTCGCGCCCGGAGATGAAGATGACCTCTGGCTGGGCCATGAGCACCTGCTCCGGATTCATCACCCCCCACCACTGGATGAAGGGCGCGGCGATGTTGTCGCCGCCGGCCAGGGTGACCATGGCGCCCCACATGTTGCGGCCATAGGTGAAGGAGTACTCGGCCGGCCCCTTGTTGCCGAACTCGGCATAGACCCGCGGCTTCGGACGATGAGCGGCCGCGATGCGGGTCTGGATGTCCTCCACCACCTTGGCATAGAAATCGGCCAGCTCGGCGGCCCGTGCCTCCTGGCCGGTGATGATGCCGAGCAAGCGGGTGGAGGCCAGGTGGCGCTCCAGGGTCTGGGCGTTGTAATCGATCGCCACCACCGGGATGCCGAGCTGTTCGAGGCGCTTGACCTCGCTGTCCAGCGCCTGGAATTGCCAGGCGGCCAGCACCACCAGGTCCGGCTTTAGAGCGAGCACCTTCTCCACGGAAAAACTATTGTTTTCCGTCTCCCCCACATCGGGAAGGGTGGCCAGGGAGGGCCGGTGGGCGACGTTGAGCGCCCAGTTGGCCGGCACCTTGCGCTCCCAGGCACCGCGGGAGACACCGACCACGGCGTCGAAGGCGTGCTCGCCACCGACCGCCAGGTAGTCGCCATAGTGGAAGCCCAGCACCACGCGCTTGGCCGGCGCGTCGATGGTCACCGTACGCCCGAGGACGTCAGTGACTTGGCGCGTCTCGGCGAAGGCCGGAGCAATCAGAAAGCAAGCGATAAGCGTTACCAGCCGGACAGCCCACTGCCCGCGGCGAGCGAAACCTTTCATGGAACCCCTTGGACGTCTGCACCGCTCTAGCCGGGTGACTGCGGAGCGTGCAAAGGGTGCAACTTTACGCGGTGGCAGCGCCTGCGCCTAGCGCCCGCCACCGGCAAAGGGGAAGCCGTCGACGCTAGGTCGCGTCGGCGTGGCTGACCACGCCCTTGATCAGCACGGCCAGGGCCGCGAGACCCGCGGGCAGAAGCAGTGCGGTGAGCACCTGGGTGAAGGTCCAGCCCAGGCCCAGCAGGGTCGCGCCCATCCAGGCGCCGGTAATGGCGCCGAAGCGGCCGATGCCGAGCATCCAGGACACCCCGGTGGCGCGGCCATGGGTCGGGTAGTAGCGCGCCGCCAGCGAGGGCATGGCCGACTGGGCGCCGTTGATGCACATGCCGGCCACCAGCACCAGGGTGGCCACCAGGGCGACCTGGCCCAGGCTCTGGCCGACGCAGTAGGCGAAGATCCCAGCCAGGGCATAGAACAGGCCGATCACCTTGTGCGGGTTGAACCTGTCCATGGCCCAACCGACGAACACCGCGCTGAGCACCCCGCCGAACTGGAACAGCGCGCCGATCAGGGCGGCCTGCTCCAGGCTGGCGCCGGCGTCGCGCATCAGCGTCGGCAGCCAGCTGGTGAGCAGGTAGACGATCACCAGGCCCATGAAATAGGTCAGCCACAGCAGCAGGGTGCCGGCGCTGTAGTTGCGGTTGAAGATCACCGCGAAGACGTTGCCGGTCTTGACCGACTTCTGCTCGGGCACCACGAAGTGCCGGGCCTCGGTGGCCTCGCGGCCGATGGGCGCCAATACCCGGCGGATGCGCTCGGCGCTCTTGCCGTGCACCACCAGATAGCGCGCCGACTCCGGCAGCCAGAGCAGCAGCACCACGGCCAGCGCCAGGGGCAGCACACCGCCCAGCACCAGCAGGCTGTGCCAGCCGTAGGCCGGGATCATCCAGGCCGAGACGAAGCCGCCGCCGGCCATGCCCAGGTTGAAGCCGCAGAACATGCTGGTCACCAGCAGCGACTTGAGGCGCTCGGGGGTGTATTCCGAGAGCAGCGTGGTGGCGTTGGGCATGGCCGCGCCCAGGCCCAGCCCGGT
Organism: Pseudomonas sp. HUK17; assembly: GCF_001566765.1. Classification (NCBI taxonomy): domain Bacteria; kingdom Pseudomonadati; phylum Pseudomonadota; class Gammaproteobacteria; order Pseudomonadales; family Pseudomonadaceae; genus Pseudomonas; species Pseudomonas sp. HUK17. The sequence continues at coordinate 66,135 of NZ_LSMW01000003.1, read as the reverse complement.
GAGGAATCTCAGGATCACCAGCTGTTCGAGGTTGGCGCTGAAGGCCGACAGCAGGCTGAAGCCGCCGAAGATGAAGGTGGCGACCACCAGCACGCCCTTGCGCCCGAAGCGATCGGCCAGCGGGCCGGAACCCAGGGCACCAAAGACCATGCCGCCCAGGGCGGCGCTCATCACCGGCCCCAGGCTGGCGCGTGGGATGCCCCACTCCACCGACAGCGCCGGGGCGATGAAGCCCATGGCCGCGGTGTCCAGCCCATCGAGGAAGACGATGAGAAAGCACAGGGCGACGATGCGCCACTGGTAGGCGGACAGCGCCTGGCGATTGATGAACTGCTGGACGTCCAGGGTGCCGGCTGTCGCCGTGGCCAGATGGTCGGCCAGGGGCACGGCGCCCGCGAGGGTTTGCGTCATGGTGGTCTGCTCGTGTTGTTGTTATCGGCGTAGTGCGCCACTGCGCCGACGTTAAGCCCAACTCCGAACAGCTGACAATTCGATTATCGACGATATGGCCGATAATCGACCGGATTCGCTAGTGAAACAGCCGGGTACTCAATTCCTGGCTGGCCGCCAGCAGCACCGGCAGGAAGCGCGTCTCCAGTTCCTGGCGACTGACCCGACTGGCGTGGGTGCCGACGTTGAGTGCCGCCAGCACCTGGCCGGCGGCGTCTCTCAGGGGCACCGCCAGGGATCTCAGCCCCACCTCCAGCTCCTGGTCGACGATGACGTAGCCCTGCTGGCGCACCTGGCCCAGGCACTCGATGAGCGCTGGCGGCTGATAGAGGGTGCGGCTGGTCTTGGCCTGCAGATCGGCGTGTTCCAGGTAGTCGTGCAGGGCGGCATCGTCCAGGGCGGCGAGCAGGATGCGGCCCATCGAGGTGCAATAGGCCGGCAGCCGGCTGCCGACGCTGAGGTCCACCGAGATCAATCGCTGCGGCGTCGCCGAGCGGGCGATGTAGAGGATCTCGTCGCCTTCCAGGGTGGCCATGGAGCAGGCTTCGTGCAGTTGCTCGCTCAAGCGATCGAGCACCGGCTGGGCGGTGACCGCCAGCGGCGTCGACGACAGATAGGCGTGTCCCAGGGTCAGCACCTTGGGCAGCAGCGAGTAGGTGCGGCCGTCGGTGGTGACGTAGCCCAGCTTCATCAGGGTATGCAGGCAGCGGCGCACCGCGGCGCGCGGGATCTCGGTGCGATGGCTGATCTGGGCGATGGTCAGCTGGCGCTTGCGCTCCTGGAAGGCATGGATGACCGCCAGGCCGCGGGCCAAAGAGGTCATGAAATTCGGGTCACCGGTAAAGGCTTCGATGCGCTTGGCCGGCGAGGCGATGATGGGCGGCGCGGCCAGTGGCGGCAGGCCCGTGGCGTGAGCGGTGCGGTTATCGTCCATCGGACCGGTCCTCGGCAGGCTTTTGATCGATTATCGAGCGAGGGGGCGATTATCGCAATCGCATTTCTCCTGGTGCCCGCTGACGCGCAGGGTCTTCCCGGTGCATGCTGAGGCTTCCCGCCCAGCCGCTTGGATGCCTGCCGATGAAGACCCTGGAAGATCATCTCAGCCAATACGCGAGCTACCACCGCGATCCGCGCAACATCGCCAGCCACTTTCCCGGCATCCTGCTGATCGTGCTGGCGGTGGCCATCCTGCTGTCGCGACCGGTTTTCAGCCTGGCCGGCTGGCCGCTGTCGCCCGCGGTACCTTTGGCCGGGGCGGTGGCGGTCTTCTACCTGCGCCTGGATCGGCCGCTGGGGCTGCTGATGAGCGTGCTGCTTGGTCTTGCCCTCTGGCTGGGTGCCGCGCTGGCGGCCCAGGCCACGGGCGTCTGGCTGGGCTGGGGGCTGGGTCTGTTCCTGGTCGGCTGGGCCATCCAGTTCGTCGGTCACCACTACGAGGGGCGCAAGCCGGCCTTTCTCGACGACCTCGCCGGCCTGGCCATCGGTCCGCTGTTCATCACCACCGAAGCGGTCTTCTGGCTGGGTGGTCGCCCGCAGCTCAGGCAGGCGATCGAAGAGCGGGCTGGCCCGGTACGGCGCCGTCAATCCAGCCGATAGCGGATCGTCGGCCGACCGTCGGGGCCGTCCAGCGTCACCTGTGCCTTCACGCCCCAGACCTGCTGGATCAGCTCGGCCGTCAGCACCGCGGCCGGGGCGCCTTCGGCGACCAGGCGACCGTCGCGCAGCACCGCCAGGCGGTCGCAGAACAGCGCGGCCAGGTTGAGATCGTGGATGGCCAGCACGCAGGTGGCCGGCAGGCGGCGGACCAGGCCGAGGATCTCCAGCTGGTGCTGGATATCGAGGTGATTGGTGGGCTCGTCCAGCAGGAGTTCGCTGGGCTCCTGGGCCAGGGCGCGGGCGATCTGGGCGCGCTGGCGTTCGCCACCCGAGAGGCTGTGCCAACGGCGGGTAGCCTTGTCGACCAGGCCGACCTGGGCCAGGGCGCGCTGACAGACCTCGGCGTCGCGCGCGCTCCAGGCGTCGAGCAGGCCGCGATGGGGCGTGCGCCCCAGGCGCACCACCTCGGCCACCGACAGATCGGCCTCGGTACCGGCCTGCTGCTCCACCAGGGCCACCCGGCGCGCCAGGTTGCGACGACGCAGGTCCTGCAGGGGCGTCTCGTCGAGGCTGACCCGGCCCTGCTCCGGGCGGCGCAGCCCGGCCAATAGCCGCAGCAGACTGGACTTGCCCGAGCCATTGGGGCCGAGCAGCCCCAGTACCCCGCCGGGCGGCACCGCCAGCGTCACCCCGCGGAGGATCGGCTGGCCGCCGGCGCTCCAGGCCACGTCCCGCGCGGCCAGGCTCATCGGACCTCCCGCGCGCGATAGAGGATGAAGGCGAAGGCCGGCGCGCCCACCAGGGCGGTGACCACGCCGATGGGCAGCGTCTGCTTGGCCACCAGGGTGCGGGCGACGATGTCGGCCAGCACCATGAAGAGGGCGCCGATCAGCGCGCAGGTGGGCAGCAGCCGGCCATGCCCGGGGCCGACCAGGAAACGTGCCACATGGGGAATCACCAGGCCGACGAAGCCCACCGCGCCCACCAGGCTGACCAGGCAGGCGGTGATCAGGCCGGTGACCGCCAGCAGCAGCAGGCGCAGCGGCCCCACAGCGACCCCGAGGCTGGCGGCGGCGTCCTCGCCAAAGGCAAAGGCGTCCAGCGCCCGGGCGCAGGCCAGGCACACCAGCAGCCCCGCGAGCACCACCCCGGCGGCTAGCCAGACGTCCGGCCAGCGCACCCCGGCCAGGCTGCCGAGCAGCCAGAACATCACGCTGCGCGCCTGCTCGGCGTTGGCCGCGGTGGCGACGATATAGGCGGTCAGGGCATTGAACAGCTGGGAGGCGGCCACCCCGGCGAGGATGATGCGGGTGCTGCCGCCACTGCCCAGAAAGGGCAGCACCACGGCGAAGGCCAGCACGGCGCCGAGAAAGGCGCCGAGGGAGACGCCGAGCACCCCGCCGCCGACGCCCAGCAGCATCACCAGCACCGCACCGGTGGAGGCTCCTGCCGACAGCCCCAGCACATAGGGTTCAGCCAGGGCGTTGCGCAGCAGCGCCTGGAGGATGGCACCCGAGACCGCCAGGCCGGCGCCGCAGCAGGCCGCCACCAGGGCGCGACTGAGGCGGTATTCCCAGACGATGCCCTGGACGATGCGCTCCACCGGATAGGGCCCCAGGCCCAGGCCGTTGGCGATGGCCTGCAGACTGGTCAGCGGGGCGATGGGCATCTCGCCGAAGGAGGCCGCCAGCACCACGCTCGCCGCCAGCGCCAGCACGGCGGTCAGGCCCAGCAGCCAGCGCCAGGGCCGGGCCCCCTCGGCTGCCAGGGGCAGGCTCATGGTTGCGGCTTGGCTAGATCGGCGGCCAGGGTCTCGACGCTGTCCACCACCCGCAGCGAGGGATTGAGGGTCGGGGCGTCCACCACCAGCAGGTGGTTCTCGCGCACCGCGCGCAATTCGCGGGTCAGGGGATCGCTGCGCAGGAAGGCCAGCTTCTTGTCGACGTCATCGGCGGGATAGAGACGACGGTCCATGCGCGCCACGACGATATAGTCAGGGTCCAGACTGGCGATGCGCTCCCAGCTCACCGCCGGCCATTCCTCGGCGCTGTCGACCACGTTGCGCAGGCCCAAGGCCCGGGCGATCCAGGCCGGCGCGCCGAGGTTGCCGGCGACCCAGGGATCCCCTTCCAGCCGCGGACTGGAAAACCAGAACAGCACCGAACGCCCCTGGACCCCGGCGGCCTTGGCCTGCCCGCCAGCGGCGGCGATGCGGCGGTCCAGCTCGGCGACCAGCTGCTTGCCGGCCGGCTGCACATCGAGAATGGCCGCCAGTTCCTGGGCCTCGCGGGTCACCAGATTCATGTCGAAGGGCGCACTGCGGCTGCCGTCGCTGTTGGAATCGGCGGTCACCGCCTTGCCCTCGCAATCGCTGGGCGCCACATAGGCGGCGATGCCCAGCTTGGCGAAGCGCGGGAAGTCCGCCACCTCGCCGCCCGGGCCGACGTGATAGGTGTACTGGGCCGCCACCAGGTCCGGCCGGGTCCCGACCACGGCTTCGAAGCTGGGCGCGTTGTCGGCCAGGCGCGGAATGCCCTTGCCCTCCTCCTGCAGGTCCTTCGGCAGGCCGCCGAACCAGACCCCGGTACCCATCAGGCGCGCGCCCACGCCCAGGCGCAAGAGCAACTCGGTACTGGCCTGGCCCAGGCTGACCAGCCGTTGGGGCGCGCGCTCGAAGACCAGGTCACGGCCGCAGTTGTGCACGGTCAGTGGATAGGCAGTGGCGGCTTGGGTGGCGAGGGGGGATACGGACAGCAGGCCGGCGCTGAGCAGCGGCAGAAGACGGCGAAACATGGACTCTCCTTGGGATGACGCGTCCCTTGTGGATGATGGGTGTCCCCTGGCGAGGTCTGGCTCGCTTCTTACGAAGCTCACAGTGGCGCGACCGCGCCGGACTCTCACCGGCTTCCCGCCAGGGAACAGGAAGGTCGCCGAGGGTGGGCCAGCGGCGACCAGGATTCAAGCATTAAATGTTACTTTATAACAATTCCGGATCATACCAGCGCGGCGTATAGACCCATTCGCCGCCGTCGGCCCGCGGAAAGCGCCGGGTATGGCTGGAGCCGAGGATCACCAGGGTGCGCGAATCCACCATGTCGCTGCGCAGGGCGCCGAGGCTGGTGTATTCGAGACCGCCACCCGGACGGCCGACGTCGCGACCAAGGATCACCGGGGTGTTCGCCGGACGGCAGCTGCGCAAGACGTCCAGCGCCCGCTCCAACTGGTGCGGGCGGGCCTTGGAGATGGGGTTGTAGAAGGCCATGGCCAGGTCCGCTGCTGCGGCCTGGCGCAGGCGCTGCTCGATCACCGTCCAGGGCTTGAGGTTGTCGGACAGGGAGATCAGGCAGAAGTCGTGGCCCAGCGGCGCCCCGGCCAGAGCGGCGCTGGCCATGGCCGCGGTGATGCCCGGCAGGATCTCCAGCTCCACCGCCGCCCAGCGCGGGTCAGCGGCGCCCTCCAGCACCTCCAGCACCGCGGCGGCCATGGCGAAGACGCCCGGATCGCCGGACGACACCATCACCACCTGGCGCCCGCTGGCGGCCAGTTCGAAGGCATGGCGGGCGCGCTGCAGTTCTTCGCGATTGTCGCTGGCATGGGCCAGCTGGTCCGGACGCAAGGGACCGGCCATCTGCACGTAGGTCGCGTAGCCGAGGACGTCCTCGGCCTGGTCCAGGGCGCGGCGTACCACCGGTGCCATGAGTTCGGCCGCACCGGGGCCTAAGCCCACCACGCTGAGGCGGCCACGCCGCTGGCCAAGGTCCTCGGCGTCAAGCGGCCGGTCATGCAGGTGCAGGGCGATGCCCCGCTCCTGGGCACGTTCCACCGTCGTCAGGGCGAAGTCCGGCGTGTTGACGTCGACGAATCTCAACGGCACATCCAGCGCCTGGCTCAGCTCGACCAGGCCGGGCGCGGCCATGTCTTCCGCCCGCGCCAGCAGCACCGCCACGGCACCTGGCGCATAGCCGGTGCTGGCAAGCAGTTCGGTGACGGCGGCAGCGGTGGCATCGGCGCGTACCGCCACCAGCACGGCGCGGGGATGGATCAGCAGGGTATGGTCGTCGGCGCTGGTCAGGGGCGAGACCAGGATGCGCTGCCGCGCCTCGGGATCGCGAGCCAGGGGTACCTCATCCAGCCAGGGCGCCTCGCCCTCGATGCGTACCGGGGCGCCGGCCAGCAGATCGGCCACCCGATGCTTGGCCACGTCGACGTCGGCCAGGGCATAGCCGGCCGGTGGATCGAGCAGGCAGGTGCCGAATCTCAGTTCGCCACTGGTGGTGATGGCCGGGGCCACGTCCAGCAAGGTACCCAGCTGGCGAGCCAGACGGTTGGCACCGGCCAGACCACCCAACAGCGGCACCACGGCGCTGCCGTCTTCGGCCACCGCCAGGACCGGCGGCTCGGCGGTCTTGTCATCCAGCAAGGACGCCAGGGTGCGGATGACGATGCCGGCGGCGCAGAGCACCACCAAGGGCCGCTGCTGGCGATAGAGGTCACGCAGGTGGTCGCCGAAGGCGTTGTAGCTGACATCGCCCTCGACCCGCCCGGCCAGGCCATGCACCAGGCTGCCCGGCAGGCCGTCCTGCAGGCGGCGGGCGGTGGCCAGGGCGCCGGGGCCGAGGATGACGATGGCCGGGCTCAACCCTTCCATTTCACCCCCGGCACCACCACCAGCGAGAAATACGGCGAGGCCATGGGCTCGACGGCGTCCAGCGCGACGATGCGCTGGTTGTCCATGGTGGCGCGCTCGATGTAGCGGGCACGCTCGTCCAGGCCCAGGTCGCGCAACACCTGGCGCACCTTCTCGAAATTGCGCCCGAGCTTCATCACCACGGCGGCGTCGGCGCTGGCGAGGCGCGCCTTGAGTTCCTCGGCGGAGAGCACCCCGGAAAGCACCGTGAGGGTCTGGTTGCGATAGACCAGCGGCAGACCGAGCATGGCCACACCGCCGAGCATGGAGCAGACCCCCGGCACCACCTGGGCTTCGTAGCGCTCGGCCAGGCGGTCGTGCAGGTACATGTAGGAGCCGTAGAAGAAGGGATCGCCTTCACAGATCACCGCCACGTCACGGCCGGCGTCCAGATGGTCGGCCACCTGGGCGGCGGCGGTGTCGTAGAAGTCGGCGATCACCGTCTCGTAGGACAGCGGCGGCGCCAGCTTCTCGGTGGTCACCGGATAGACCAGTGGCAGGCGCTGCTGGCCGTCCAGCAGATAGCCTTCGATGACGCCATAGGCATTGCCGCCCTGGCCCGCGTTGGCCTTGGCCTTGGCGACGAAATAGGCCACCACCGGCGCGCCCTGCAGGAGGCGCAGGGCCTTCAGGGTGATGAGTTCCGGATCGCCGGGGCCGACGCCCAGGCCGAGCAGGCGGCCGGCCATCACTCCACCTCCGTGGCCAGGGCATTGACCGCTGCCGCGGCCATGGCGCTGCCGCCACGGCGGCCGCGGACGATGACGTAGGGCACGCCGCGACTGTCGGCGGCCAGGGCGTCCTTGGACTCCATGGCACCAACGAAGCCCACCGGCATGCCGAGGATCAGCGCTGGCCTGGGCGCCCCGGCATCGAGCATCTCCAGCAGATAGAACAGCGCCGTGGGGGCGTTGCCGATCACCACCACGCTGCCGGCCAGGTGCGGCCGCCAGCGCTCCAGGGCCACCGCCGAGCGGGTGTTGCCCTGGGCCACGGCCAGCTCGCGGATACCCTCGTCGTGCAGGGTGCAGATCACCTGATTGTTGGCCGGCAAGCGAGTGCGGGTAACGCCCTCGGCGACCATGCGGGCATCGCAGAGGATGGGCGCGCCGGCCGCCAAGGCCGCGCGACCGGCCGCGCCGGCACCCGGGGAAAAGGCCAGGTCCTGGACCACGTCGACCATGCCGCAGGCGTGGATCACCCGCACGGCGAGCTTTTCCAGGTCGGCGGGGATGGCCGAGAGATCGGCCTCGGCGCGGATGGTGGCGAAGGATTGGCGATAGATCGCCTGGCCGTCGCGTTCGTATTCAAGCATCACTAGGACTCCGGGCCAGCCAGGCGGCGGCCTCGTCGAGAGAAAGGTGGGTGGCGCGCCGCCGGCCCGGACCGGGCTGGGTGGCGTCGCGCACGAAGAGGTCATAGCGACCGGGGGCCACCGCCAAGAGGGTGTGGGGCGCCTGGCCGGCCAGTGCGCAACTGCGCGGGCAACCGGAGAGATGCACCTCCAGGTCCGCCGGCAGCCGCTCGGCCAGGCGCAGGGCATCGCCCTTGGTGTCGGCCTGGCCCTTGGCGCAGCCCTGGCTGCCGGTACAGGCGATCAGCCGGGCCAGGGGTGCGGCAGGGTCGGTGGTCAGGTCCAGGGTGGTCAAGGCCGTGAGCAGCGCCTGGGCCTGGTCGACCGGCACATCGGGCAGCAACAGGCCCTGCCAGGGGGTGAGGTGCAGTTCGCCATTGCCCTGGTGCTCGGCCAGGTCGGCGACCGCTGCCAGGGTCATGGCCGGCAGCCGCCCCAACGCGGGCTGGGCACCGACCCAGCAGAGGCCCGATTGACGCTGTGGATGGCACCCCAGGCGCAACACGCTGCGCGCCGGCGCGCGGGAGGTCGTGGGAGGCGGCAGCAGATCCAGGCCGGCCACCACCTCTGCGACCGGACGCTGCGCCAGCAGCTGGCGCATGCGGCCCTGCTCGGGACCGGCGAGATCGAGAAAGCGATGCAGCAACCGCGTCACGGTCGCCACCTCCTGGCCCGGGACGATCAGTCCAACCGGCGCATCCAGCGGGATACCGGCGAGACCGAGCACGTAGCCCTCGGCGCGAGCCGACAGCCAGACATCGTGGGGATGATCGAGCCGCGCCAGGGCTTCGCCGCCGTCCAGTTGCAGGGCGAACTTGGCCGACAGCCCATGCAGTCGGCGGTCGCCCTCCAGCAGGGCGAGCAATTCGGCGGCCAGGGGGCGGACGTCGCGCAGCTGCTGCGGATCACGCCCCGCCGCCGGGCTGAGCAGCAGATTGCGCACGTCGTCGGCGGCCGGATCGGCCGGACCCATACCGGCGGCCTGCAGCGCGGCCACCAGGGCGTCGGCGCCGTCCGGGCGCACGCCGCGCAATTGCAGGTTGGCCCTATTGGTCAGCTCGAGTACCCCGTTCGCCCAGCGCTCGCTGGCGGCGGCGATCGCTCGCGCCTGGCCTGCCATGAGTCGCCCGCCCGGCAACTTCACCCGGCACAGGCCGCCATCGCGCGCGGGCACGATGCGCAGCAGGCCCGGACAGGCCGAAGGCCGCGGGACGAGGGCGGAAGGAGACGGAGGATTCACGGCGGAAGGTCGGGCTGAACGGGGAAAGACGTTATTATGCCCGCTTTGGTGCGACACGTATGCTCGTGTTGTGCTTGGTCGACCAGCTTAGTCTTGGCGCCGAAACCCTTGTTCTACAGGGGTTTGAAGCCTAAATAAAGCACGAGAGCCGGCTCTGCCGCGCCTGATTCGACCCACTTGTGGGGACAATGCGATCCCTGCTTGCCAGGGTAAGTACGTCTCAAATTTGGCCATTTTTGGCTATAAATTGATCAATCAGACGTAACAGAGAGCAGTTTCCGCCAAGGAAATTGTATCTAAATGTAACAAGACTCCCTGCGGGTGATTTGACCCCGCAAGGGGTCAATCCATCTTTGGGATGCCTTGGTCTCATTTGGCCCCTGCCAACGTCGTGAGACGTTAGGGTATCTCGTCCAAGCACGGAGCAACCGCTCCGCTGTGCATTGCTCAACTTCGCTGACATAGGAAGTACCGAGCCTGGCATGTACCTGCCAGTTCACTACATCGGCATGCGTCGGGGGCCAACCCTGGGGTGTGAAGCCCGATCGACAATGTCCTATCCCGTAAGGGACACGCTTGACTGGCAACAGCTTCGTGAAGCTTCCGAACTGCACGGAAGCTTAGGGCTAGTGACCCAACCCGTATGGTTAACGCATGTGAACCGTTGCTAGACCCCTCGTAAGCATAACTGGGCCTACGGCAGTTAATAGGCCCTGGCCAAAATCGGCAAGGCAGTCTGGCGCTCGTTGTCAAAGCTAACGACGCGGTACCACTACGACTGTCGGGGGAGAGACGGAACCTAACCGGGGAATCGATGCACAGCGGGGAACGTGGCAATCCCGACCACCCGCCTAACCAGCAACATCGGAAGGCAGGCAATCCGCAAGGAAAGCTGTTGGGTGTGGGGAATGGGAGGGTGCAAAAAGCGAATGGCTGTCTGTAATGGGCGGCATATCGGTTGAAACATCATCGACAGGGGCAACCCTGGCTGACGTGCACCTGGTTTACGGGCGCATGATCTAGTGCTGATTTCCAGCAAAACGACCCTAGGGGTGACTTCAACCCCTAGGGGGAGAAGTCCGTCCCGAAGGTTACTGACCTGAGGAGGACTGTATGAATACGCAACCAGCAACATCGGTTTCGTCTGCGTCTCCTGACGGCGTGAAGGGCTGGCACGATCTCGATTGGGCCAAGATCCAAATCTCCGTTCGGAAAACGCAGTTGAAGATTGCGCAGGCAACAATGGCCGGTGACTGGCGTAGGGTTAAACGCCTACAACGGTTACTGACCCATTCGTTTTATGGTCGCTGTTTGGCTGTAAGACGGGTGACTGAAAACCGGGGTCGCAAGACTCCGGGCGTTGATGGAGAAACCTGGGGGACGCCTCCAGCCAAGCTCTACGCCGCGAAGCGTCTATTGGAGAAACGAGGCTATCGGCCCAAACCGCTAAAGAGGATTTGGATACCGAAGCCAGGGAAGAAGGAAAAGCGCCCGCTAGGTATACCGACGATGTTTGATCGGGCCATGCAAGCGCTCTACCTGTCAGCCCTGGAACCCGTCATCGAAAGCACCAGCGACCCGAAAAGTTTCGGCTTCCGACCGGATCGCTCGACCGCTGATGCGATGGTTGAAATCTTTCAGTTAATGTCGAGAGACGACTCACCTATGTGGGTTCTGGAAGGTGACATCAAGGGGTTCTTCGACAACATCAATCACGAGTGGCTGTGCCAGAACGTCCCTATGGACAAGAAGGTACTGCGGCTGTGGTTGAAGGCCGGGGTAATTGACCGGCGACACTTCATGGTTACGGAGGCCGGGACGCCACAAGGCGGGATTATTTCGCCCTGTTTGGCTAACGCCACCCTTAACGGCTTGGAGATGCAGCTCAAAGGCCATCTGGCCAGAAAGCTAGCGGGTACCGACGCCGATACGCCCAGAGTGCATGTAGTGCGATACGCGGACGACTTCATCATCACAGCGGCTACCAAAGAGCTGTTGACTGACGAGGTCATACCTTGGGTCGAGCAATTCCTGTCAGTACGAGGGGTGAGCTTGTCCGAAGAGAAAACGCAGATAACCCACATCCTTCAGGGCTTCGATTTCCTAGGGTGGAATTTCAGGAAGTACGTCCCGAAGTCGCCTTACCGCCGGACCAAGCTATTCATCAAACCCTCGAAAAAGAACATCTCAACGTTCTATCGCAAGGTTAGAGAAATAGTAAAAACCAGCGGGGCATTGACTCAGGAAGAGCTAATCGGACGCCTGAATCCGGTGCTGAAAGGGTGGGCTCAATACCACTCTCCAGCCGTAGCAAAGAAAGCCTTCAGCCGGTTAGACAGCTTGATCGTCTGGTTGCTGCGAAGGTGGGCGAAGCGCCGTCATCCGAAGAAGCAAGCTAATTGGTGCCGGAATAGATACTTCCACTCCATAGGCAAGCGAAATTGGGTTTTTGCGCATCCCTACAGAGGTAAGAAGGGTGAACGCAAGTTCTGCCAGCTATACCAGCTAGCGGACACTGAGATAAGGCGACAACCGCGGCTATCGGGTGGGTACCATCCATACGATGCGAAACACGAAGAGAAATGGGAAAAACTAAGAGTTCGACGAATGCAGCACAAACTGCATTTCAGAAAACAAATCCTGTATCTCTTCACGCGGCAGAAAGGACTCTGCGCCTTATGTGGTCACGCGGTAAATAAGGAAACTGGCTGGGACGACCATCACGTCATTCGACGGGTGGACGGCGGCAAGGACACCCTGAAAAATCGCGTGCTCATACACCCTAACTGCCACTCGCTGGTGCATAGCCAGCGGCAACAGGTAACCCTGAGATATAGCGGTCTATGATGTTAGGATCGCACGTCACAGTTGCCGGCCAGCCTATGGCTGGTTTTTCGTAAGCTTGAGCCGTGTGCTGCGAAAGTCGCAAGCACGGTTCTTAGGGGGCCCCGGGTCAGATAATGACTCCGGGGCCACCCGACCCCGACCCCTTGAAAACGCCCGGTCGGCTGACGTTCGATGAGGTGTGTTCATGATCCCCTGGCTGACCGTGGTGGGTATCGGCGAAGACGGCTACCCCGGCCTGGGCAAAAGCGCCCGTCGCGCCTTATTGGAAGCGCAGGTCGTCATCGGCGGTCCGCGCCAGCTGGCGCTGCTGCCACCCTGCATCTGCGCCGTCCGCGAGCCCTGGCCACAGCCCTTCGCCCTGGCCCCGGTCCTGGACCGCCGCGGCACCCCGGTCTGCGTGCTGGCCAGTGGCGATCCCATGCTGTTCGGCGTCGGCGCGAGCCTGGCGCGCCAGCTGTCGGCCGACGAACTGCAGGTGCTACCGGCGCCCTCTTCCTACTCCCTGGCCGCTGCGCGCCTGGGCTGGCCCCTGCAGGAGGTCGCGTTGCTATCGGTGGTGGCCCGGCCCCTGGCCGGGGTGGTGCGCCATCTCCATCCCGGCGCGCGCCTGCTGGTCTTGAGCAACGACGGTCACAGCCCCGCCGCCCTGGCCGCCCTGCTGGTGGACCAAGGCTTTGGCGCCAGCCAGCTGCAAGTGCTGGAGCACCTGGGCGGGCCCCTGGAACGCCGCATCGCCGGTCGCGCCGAGGCCTGGTCGCTGACCGAGGCGGCGGCGCTCAATCTGGTCGCCATCGAGGTCCTGAGCGAGACCGGTGAAGCGGGACTGCCGCTCACCCCCGGTCTGCCGGACAGCGCCTATCGCCACGACGGCCAGTTGACCAAGCGCGACGTGCGCGCCGTGACCCTGGCGCGTCTGGCGCCGCGTCCCGGCGAACTGCTGTGGGATGTGGGCGCCGGCTGCGGCTCCATCGGCATCGAATGGGCGCGCAGCCATCCCGGCTGCCGGGTGCTGGCCATCGAAGCCGATGCTGGTCGTCAGGCCCATATCCTCCATAACCGCGACCACCTCGGCGCCCCGGCCCTGCAACTGGTCGCCGGCCAGGCACCGGAGGCACTGGCCGGCCTGGCCACACCGGACGCCATCTTCATCGGCGGCGGGCTCACAGCGCCAGGCGTGCTGGACGCCTGCTGGGACGCCCTGCGGCCCGGCGGCCGCCTGGTCGCCAATGCCGTGACCCTGCAGACCGAAGCCGCTCTGGTGGCCTTCCGCGAGCGCCACGGCGGCGACCTGACCCGCCTGCAGGTGGCCCAGGCCCAGCCACTGGGCGCCTTCGACACCTGGCGTGCGGCGCTGCCTATCACCCTATTGGAGGTGGTGAAGTCGTGAGTATTGGCTTGAGGTTGGCCCCCTCACCCCAGCCCTCTCCCCGTGGGGGAGAGGGGGTGGTCCGGTTGGAGGTTGGACGTCTGGCGTGCGGGCTAACGCCCGCTGCTCTGCTCAACAGCGTGACTAGCCGTCCTGCTTCCCGACTCGACCTCAGGCACCGCGCGCGCTCCCCTCTCCCTCGGGGAGAGGGGCCGGGGGTGAGGGCGCGCCATGCATGACGAAACCTCCACCGCTCCTGGGGAAGACCGCCCATGAAGATCCTCCTGCTCGGCGGCACCACCGAAGCCCTGGCCATCGCCCGCACGCTGCCGGCGGAGGCCATCTACAGCCTCGCCGGCCTGGGTCGGGTGCCCCAGGACCTGCCCTGCCAGGTACGGGTTGGCGGCTACGGCGGCGCCGCGGGGTTGGCCGCCTTTCTCCACAGTGAAGGCATCGAGCTGCTGCTGGACGCCACCCATCCCTACGCCGCCCGGATCAGCCACAACGCCGCCCAGGCCGCTGCTGACGCTGGCCTGCCCTGCTGGGCGCTACGTCGCCCCGGCTGGCAGGCCGGACCGGGCGACGACTGGCGCGAGGTGGCCGACTGGGCCGAGCTGCAGACCGCGCTGGCGCCCTTCGTCCGCCCCTTCTTTACCCTGGGTCGCGAGCCGCTGGAGCATCTCCAGGAGATTCCCGGCGGGCAGTTCTGGACCCTGCGCCTGCTCGACACCCATCCCGGCCACGTGCGGGCACGGATCATCGCCGACCGCGGTCCCTTCGCCCTGGAGGCCGAGCGCGCGCTGTTCGCCCAGGGCGACTTCGATGTGCTGATCAGCAAGAACAGTGGCAGTGCCGCTACCCAACCCAAGCTGCAGGTCGCCCGCGAGCGGGGCCTGCCGGTGCTGATCCTGCGCCGCCCTGCCCTGCCCAGCGTCGACCGCGAATTCGCCAGTGTCGCCGAGCTGCTCGCCGCCCTGGCCGAGGAAACCCCATGACCGTCCATTTCATCGGCGCCGGCCCCGGCGATCCCGACCTCATCACCGTCAAGGGCCAGCGGCTGATCCGCCAGTGCCCGGTGATCCTCTATGCCGGTTCTCTGGTGCCGCCCGCGGTGCTGGAAGGTCACCAGGCCGAGACGGTGATCGACACCGCCAGCCTGGATCTCGACGCCATCGTCGGCCACCTGGCCGCCGCCCACGCCCGTGGCCAGGACGTGGCCCGGGTGCATTCCGGCGATCCCTCGCTGTACGGCGCCATCGGTGAGCAGATCCGCCGCCTGCAGGCGCTGGGCATCGCCTACGAGATCGTCCCCGGCGTGACCGCCACCGCCGCCTGCGCGGCCCTGCTGGGCTGCGAGCTGACCCTGCCCGGCGTCAGCCAGACGGTGATCCTCACCCGCTACGCCAGCCGCACCGCCATGCCCGAGGGCGAGGCGCTGGCCGACCTGGCCCGCCACCGCGCGACCCTGGCCATTCACCTGGGCGTGGGCCAGCTGGAGCGCATCGTCGCCGACCTCCTGCCGCACTACGGTCCCGGCTGCCCGGTGGCCATCGTCCACCGCGCCAGCTGGCCGGACCAGGACAGCGTCCAGGGCACCCTGGCCGACATCGTCGAACGGGCGCGGGACAAGGATTTCCGCCGCACCGCGCTGATTATGGTCGGCGAGGTGCTGGCGCCGGGGGATTTCCAGGATTCCAAGCTGTACCGGCAAGGACCGGGGTAGCACCCGTAGGTTGGGCTGAGGCGGCTCCTCCGCCGGAGCCCAACACAAGGCGGCATCGTTGGGCTTCGCTGCGCTCAACCCAACCTACAGGCGTCCTGCTCTAATACCCCGCGCCACCCTCGCCGCCGCTTACGATGGCCACGCCCGAACTGGTCCCCAGGCGGGTCGCGCCGGCGTCCAGCATGGCCTGGGCGGTGGCCCGGTCGCGGACGCCGCCGGAGGCCTTCACGCCCATGTCCGGGCCCACCTCCTCGCGCATCAGCCGCACGTCCTCCAGGGTCGCGCCACCGTGGCCGAAACCGGTCGAGGTCTTGACGAAGGCGACCCCGAGGTCGCGACAGATCCGGCAGGCCTGGCGCTTCTGAGGCTCGTCGAGCAGACCGGTCTCCAGGATCACCTTGAGCGGTACCGCACCGCAGGCCGCCTGCACCGCGGCGATGTCGGCGGAGACCTCGTCCAGCAGGCCATCCTTGAACCAGCCGATGTTGAGCACCATGTCGATCTCCCCCGCCCCGGCGGCGATGGCCTGCTCGGCTTCGAAGGCCTTGGCCGCGCTCAGCCCGGCGCCGAGCGGAAAGCCCACCACCGCGCAGACCTTGACCGCACTGCCGGCCAGTTGCGCCGCGGCGTGGGGGACCTGGGCGGAATTCACGCACACCGAGTAGAAGCCATGGGTGCGCGCCTCCTGGCACAGGCGCTCGATCTGGGCGCGGCGGGCATCGGCGGCGAGCAGGGTGTGGTCGATGGTCTTGGCGAGTTCGCCGGGTTCAAGCTGCATGGGGCCTCCTCAGGCACGGGTAGCGTATGATCGGATCAGAATTCTTGGTTGGTGCGGCCTGCACCTCTAGTCGGACTCCCGTAGCGCACCCCTCATGGATAGCAAGAAAGCCGCTCGGCTCAAGCTGATGCACCAGGCGCTGCAGGATCAGCACGCCATTCACCTGCGCGAGATGGCCCAGCTGCTGGGTGTCTCGGAAATGACCCTGAGACGCGACCTGCGGCTCCCACCGGACGGCCTGCGCCTGCTCGGCGGTCACGTCACCCGCGATGTCGGCGGCAGCGAGGCGCCCGGCTACCAGGTGGTGGAACAGGATCTGCGCCAGGTCGAGGAAAAGCGCCGCATCGGTCGGCTGGCCGCGGCGCAGATCCGCGCCGGCGACACCGTCTTCCTCGATTGCGGGACCACCACGCCCTTCGTGGTGGACTTCATTCCCGATGACCTGGAATTCACCGCCGTCTGCCATTCGCTCAATGTGCTGCTCAAGCTGCAGCAGAAGGTCAACTGCACCCTGGTGGTGTGCGGCGGGACCTTCCAGCGCAAGAACCAGATCTTCGAGAGTCGCCTGGAGACCGGGGTGCTCGACGGCGTGCGCCTCACCCACGCCTTCGTCTCGGCGGCCGGGGTGAGCGAGGACTTCGGCGTCACCTGCTTCAACTTCAACGAGGTCGAGGTCAAGCAGAAGGTCCTGCGCCAGGCCCAGCAGCGGCTGCTGCTGGTCGACCATACCAAGTTCGACGTGGTGCGCGCCGCGCATTTCGCGGCGCTCGACGACTTCGACTTGGTGGTCAGCGACGGGCGCATTCCGCGCAGCTATCGCGAGCGGATCGAGGCGAACGGCGCGCAACTGCTTACCTGATCCGCGCCGGGTCGGCCAGGCGCGTCAGCAGCGCCTCGCGCTCGGCGGCGGCGAGATAGCCAGTGCGCACGCTGAAGGTGCGCCGTTCACCCGGCTGCAGCTGCTGCACCTGCCCCTTGGCGGTCTCGGCCAGATAGCCCTCCGGCTCGCAGGTCGCCGGCAGCACGAAGGCCGCCACCTGCTGGTCGGGGTTGTGCAGCACCCAGCGCGTGGCATGGGGCAAGCTCTCTGGGCGATAGGCCGTGTAGAAGGCGGCGCCGCTCGGATGCTCCAGCAGGAAGTGCGCCTCCCCAGCCGCGTCGGTACCCGGCGCATCGATGAAGCTGACGATTTCCGGCTGGTAGCGCGCGGGTGCATCCAGCACCCGCAGCCGCTCCGAATCTTCGGCCAGCTCGGCGATGAAAGCCTGCCAGTCGGCGGTCGGCCGTACATGAGCCGGCACGCTGGTGCGCACTCGGGTGCAGGCCACGCCGAGAGGCTCATGGAAGCGGCCGCCAGGTACGTAGGCGTAGTTCATGTGGGCCATGTACATCAGGTCCATGGGCTGGCCGGCCTGGTTTTCCACTTCCAGGCCCAGCTCGAACACGGCGCTGTCCGGCCTCAGGGTCACGCTGGGCTGGGCGCGATAGCGATCGCCAAAGCCCATGGCGTAGTCATGGCGACCGCCCAGGCGCAGGAAGTCACCCTCCGCGTCCCGGCCCAGCTCCAGCCAGGCCTCGTCCAGCGGCGCGCAGGGCAGTTCGCCGTGCAGCTCGTGGCTGTCCTCCGGCGCCGGGCAGCCGTTGCGCAGCACCCCGGCGTGGAACATGAAGCAGCCATAGGTCTCGATGATCCGCCGGGTTGGCCGCGGCTGGTCGAACAATCCGGGCATGGTCAGGCGGCAGCCGTCGAAGCTGGCGTCCCAGACCATCTGCCCCTGGTAGGGCAGTACGATCAGCCGGCCGCGGCGATTCTCCAGCGCCAGGGCGCGCACCCCGGAGGGATAGGTCCAGGCGCGCACCTGGAAGGCGTCGCTGGCGAGCAGGGTGCGCTCGCACGCGGTGAATTGCTCAGGCTGCAGGGGCAGGCGTACGGACATGGCGGCGCCCTCCTCAGGCGGTCTGGGCAGCGCCCACCGGCAGCCGCTCGCTGGCCGGATGACGCAGGCAATAGAGGGCGTAGGCGACGATCACCGTGAAGCAAAGCAGCGGCACCGAATAGGCCAGCTGCATGTTGCCGCCGGTGTAGTCCGACAGCAGGCCTTGGAAGATCGGGATCACCCCGCCACCGACGATGCTCATCACCAGCAGCGAACCGCCGAATTCGGTATCGCGGCCGATGCCGTCGACGGTCAGGCCATAGATGGTCGGCCAGCAGGGGCCGAGGAAGATGCTCACGCCCACGGCGGCGTACACCGCGGTGATGTTCGGCACCAGGATGGTGTAGGCCAGCAGGGCGATGCACAGCACGCCGTAGACGCCCAGCACCTTGGCCGGATGCCAGCGGCGCATCAGCAGGTTGGCGATCAGCTTGCCGACGAAATAGGCGGCGAAGGTGGTGAGCAGGAACCAGGAGGCGCTGCGCTCGTTCATGCCACCGAGCTGCATGGCCAGGCGGATGGTGAAGCTCCAGACGCCTACCTGGGCGCCGACATAGAGGAACTGCGCTAGCACGCCAAAGACGAAGCGCGGATTGCGTCTCAGCCGACCCAGGCTGGCGGCGATGCCGTCGCGCTCGCTGCGCACGGCATCGTTGCCCTTGCAGGCCGGATAGCGGGTACAGGCGATCAGCACGAAGATCAGCACCAGCACGCCGATCATCCACTGGTAGGGCGTCAGGGTGGCCTGGATCATCTGCAGCTGCTGGGCGGCGGCCTCGGCGGGATTCATCTG
The DNA here is from genome assembly GCF_001566765.1 of Pseudomonas sp. HUK17. Lineage (NCBI taxonomy): Bacteria > Pseudomonadati > Pseudomonadota > Gammaproteobacteria > Pseudomonadales > Pseudomonadaceae > Pseudomonas > Pseudomonas sp. HUK17. The sequence goes on along the minus strand of NZ_LSMW01000003.1, from coordinate 47,364 downwards.
CAGCAGCTGCGCCTGGCTGGCATCGCCTTCCTTGAACATCACGAAGCTGCCCACGTAGACGCCGGTCATGGCGCCAAAGGGGTGAAAGGTCTGGGAGATGTTCAACCGGCGGGTACCGGTCTCGCGCGGCCCGAGCAGGGTCGAGTAGGTGTTGCAGGCGGTCTCCAGGAAGGAGAGCCCCGCGGCGATCACGAACAGCGCCAGCAGGAACATGCCGTACTTGGCCATGGAGGCGGCCGGAAAGAACAGCAGGCAGCCGACCATGTAGAGGAACAGGCCGAAGAGGATGGTCGTCTTGTAGCTGAAGCGCCGCACCATCAGCGCGGCCGGCAGGGCCAGGAAGAAATAGCCGAGGTAGAAGGCCGACTGGACGAAGGCGGTCTGGAAATCACTGAGCAGGAAGGCCTTCTTGAAGTGGGCGATGAGCACGTCGTTCATGCTCGCCGCGGCGGCCCAGAGCGCGAAGATGCAGCACAGCAAGATGAAGGCGAACCACGGCGTGCGGTTCAGGTAGTAGCCGTCGGCGCTGGGCCGCAGGGGTGACTGGCTCATTGTTGTTCTCCGTAGGGGTGCCAGGGTGAAGGGATTGCCGACCTTGCGTCAGAGATCCAGGGACGCGAGGTAGTCTTCGAAGACCGCGGCCTCGGGATAGGAGGTCTGGGTGCCGCGCCCGGTGACCGACAGCGCCGAATAGGCCACCGCCTGTTGCATGGCGTCCCGCAGGCCGAGGCCCTGGACGCGGCCGTGGGCGAAACAGCCGATGAAAGCATCGCCGGCGCCGGTGGTGTCGATGGCCGCTACTGTCTGGCCGGGTAGGCTGAACTCGCCCTCCTCGCCCACGTACAGCGCGCCCTGGGCACCGAGGGTGACCACCACATGGCGGATGCCGCGACCGGCCAGCACCCGCGCGGCGGCGAAGGCGCTCTCGCGATCCTGCACGGGCAGACCGCTGACCAGGGCCAGTTCGGTCTCGTTGGGGACGAAGTAATCCAGCCGGGCGAGGTGCGCGGCGCTCAGGTCGGCCACCGCCGGCGCCGGATTGAGCAGCACGGGGATGCCCAGGCGCTGGCCGCAGTCGATGGCCGCGTAGACCGTCTCCAGGGCGATTTCCAGCTGCAGCACGATCAGCGCGCAATCGCGCAGATCGGCTTCCGCCGCCTGGATGTCCGCCGGGCCGAGGGCGGCGTTGGCGCCCTTCACGATGAGGATGCTGTTATGTGAGTCGGGCTGGACGAAGATCGGCGCCACCCCGCTGGAGCGACCCGGCGCGCGGGTCACGTGACGGGTGTCGATACCGAAGCGGCGAAAGTTGGCCAGGGTGTTGTCGGCGAAGAGGTCGTCGCCGACCTTGGTCACCATCAGCACCTCGCTGCCCAGCTTGGCCGCTGCGACCGCCTGGTTGGCGCCCTTGCCGCCACAGCCGAGGGCGAAGTCCGGCGCCTCCAGCGTCTCGCCCTGCACGGGCAGTCGCTCGATATAGGTGATGAGATCGACCATGTTGCTGCCGATGACCGCGATTTTGCCCATGCCCAGCGCCCCTCCGTTTTTCTTGATGTTATTAAATTAACGGTTTTTGTTAATTTTCCATCATAGATACTGCAACTCGGGGCGCAGCTCAAGCGCCGGTGATCGTCCACGGACGACACCGGGCCGCCAGGACTCAAGGCTGGGAGCTGCGACACGAAAATGCAGGGACAGGCGAGTCAGACGAGGGGGCAGTACGGTAGCGGGGAGCGGCGCACCGGAGACCCGGTGCGCGCGAGGATCAGTGAAACACTTCGGCGATGAAGGCCGCGCCGATGAAGGTGCCGAAGCTGGCGATCAGCGAAACCACCACGATGCGCCAGCCGAGGCGACGGAAGGCCGGGATGTCCTTGGCGATGGACAGGCCGGCGAAGGCCAGCATGGGGGTGATCAGCGCCATGATGCCGACCGCGTTGTGGGCGGCGGTGATCTGCGGCGCCAGCGGGCACCAGGGCGAGGTCAGGAACATGGCCACCAGCGATACCCAGCACACCGCCGGCACCTTGCGGCGGAACAGCTGGCAGAGCAGTTCGCCGACGAAGGCCGCCAGGATCATCACCACGACGCCCAGGAAAGCAGCCGGCGGCAGGGTCTTGCTCATCACCAGGGTCGCCAGCAGCGCCAGGGCACCCGAGGCCAGCCAGGCGCTGAAGCGTGCCGACCAGCCCAGCTCCACGGGTTCGTCCACCACGGCGGCATCCACCGCACTCTGCTGGAAGGAGGCCTTGGTGGTACGGCCGATGCGCGGCTCCATCACCCGGTAGCCCCAGACCGCCAGCGGCAGGGAGATGAACAGGGTGAAATAGGTGCCCAGGGTCAGGGTGATGAGGTTGGCGGCGGCGGCCAGCGCCATGACCTCTTTGGCCACCTCGGCGGTCTGCTGGGCAGCGATGGCACCGGCCGCGGCGGCCATGATGCTGCCCGAGCCCAGGCCGGCGCCCATGGCCAGGGAATAGGGGTGAAAGATGTTCAGGCTGGCGATGAAGCCGGCGACGATGGCCATGAACACCGCGCCGAACAGGGTGCCGGTCAGGTACTCGGCGAGCACGCCACGACCTTCCGGGGAGTCCATGCCATAGCGCTCGCTGATGATCGCCAGACTCGGTTCGCGCCCCACCGAGAAGGTGGCACCGATGGCCTCGCGCTTGATGCCCAGCAGCAGGGCCACCGGCAGACCGAGCAGGATGGTGCCGACGAAATGCCCCAGCTCCTGGAAGGCCAGTGCCCAGCCAGCGGCGATCACCGTGGGCAGCGAGCCGCCCACCACCAGGCCGAGCTTGGCGATGAACACCAGCAAGGCGTATTGCAGAATGGCCGCCGAGCGCACCTGGGCGCCGCGGTCGATACCCAGCCCCAGCGGCATGCGCTTGCCCACCTGCCCCACCGCCGCACCCAGCAAGAGCGCCCAGATCATCGGCAGCAGCACCACCTTGCCCGGCCCCAGCGGTATGGTGAGGGAGCCGATCAGCTCGGCGATCAGCAGCACCAGCGCTGCCCAGATATAAAGTCTGACGGTATTGCTGACGGCTCGGTCCTGGCCCACGGCCAGCGTCGGATTGGCGCTCATTCTTCCCCCTGCGGCCCGCTCGCGGGCTCGGTTGTTGGTATGGTTGGCAGTCGCGGGCGGCGAGGCTCGCTGGGCAGAAACGAAGGCTCCTCGAAGGAGCGCGACCCGGTCGTTCTAGGTGCCTGAGCAAAGTTGCATGCGCGTTTTCCGAAGGGTGGAACGCCTGCAGGAACGCCATCCTGCGCGGCCCTTTCCGCCTTCCGAGGCCTTGCGCCGCGGGCTTCGCCCAGGCCGGGGCGGCCGTGGTCTTGGCCCGAGTATGGACAGCGGCCTGTTCTCTCTCCAATACTGGAAATGGCCTTTTCCGTTGCCTTTAAGAGAACACACGGATGCGTGGAATTCACGAACAGCGCTTGCATTATTTCGTCGAAGCGGTGCGCCTGGGGAGCGTGCGCGCCGCAGCTGACGCCCTGGATATCGCCCCGTCCGCGGTCAGCCGGCAGATCGCCCAGGTCGAGGCGGAGCTGGGCGTCGACCTCATCGAAAGACACCGCCGCGGCATCACCCCGACCGAGGCCGGGCGCCTGGTGCTGGACTATTTCCGCCAGCGCCAGACCCAGCTCGACGGCCTGAGAGACGCCATCTCCGACCTGCAGGGCCTGCGCACCGGCCGCGTGGTGCTGGCCATCGGCGAGGGCTTCATCGGCGACCTGTCGTGCACCCTGGGCGACTTTTCCGCGCGGCATCCGGAGATCGAGGTCAGGGTCAATGTGGTGGGCACCAACGAGGTGATTCGCCAGGTGATGGAAGACGAGGCGCAACTGGGGCTGGTGTTCAATCCGCCGCGCGATCCGCACCTGCGCGTACATGGCAGCCGCGAGCAGCCGCTGTATGCCATGGTGGCGCCCGAGCATCCGCTGGCCACGACCCAGGGCCCCGTGACTCTGGCAGCGCTGGGCGAGCATCGCCTGGCCGTGCCGGACATCTCCTACGGCATCCGCCAGATGCTCGACGCCGTGGAGCAGGCCGCCGGCCAGCGCCTGGCGCCGACCCTGACCTGCAACACCTTCGCCCTGCTCAAGCACTATGCCCAGCAGGGCGGCGTCACGCTCCTGCCGCTGTTCGCCGCGACCCAGGAACTGGACAGCGGCGCCTTGCGCGCCCTGCCCCTGGCCGATCCCGGCTTCGCCCGTGCCCACGTCGAACTGGTCACCCGCCTGGGCCGCAAGCTCAGCCGCGCCGCGGACGAGTTGCGGACCAGCCTGGTGCAGCAGATGACCGCCTTTCGCTGAGCGTCGGCGGCACTCGCTGCAAAGGGCTTAGGCGGGCAGTTCCTGGCGCACCAGCTCGGCCCACAACCGTACGGCCGGTTCGATGATGGCGTCGTTGAAGTCATAGGCCGGGTTGTGCAGCGGCGCCGAGGGCTGGGCGCCGTCGACCCCCAGCCAGAGATAGGCGCCGGGACGCGCCGCCAGCATGAAGGCGAAGTCCTCGGAGGCCATGGATGGCGGTACGCCGTCGCTGACCCGCTCGGCACCAAAGGCCCTTACCGCCGCCTCACGCACCCGCGCGGCCTGGGCCGGATGGTTCTGGGTCACCGGATAGCCGCGGGTGAATTCCAGCTCGCCGCGCACGCCCTGAGCCAGCGGCGCCTGGGCGACGATCTCGCCGATCAGCCGCTCCACCTCGGCGCGCACCGCGCCGTCCAGGCAACGCACCGTGCCCCGGAGTCGCGCCACCTCGGGGATGACGTTGATCGCCTCCCCCGCTTCCATCATGGTCACGCTGACCACCGCCGACGCCAGCGGCGAGATCCGCCGGGCAACGATGGTCTGCAGCTGCAGGATCAGGTCCGCCGCGGCGACGATGGGATCGCGGCCGCGCTCGGGCATGGCCGCGTGGCAGCCCTTGCCGGTCAGGGTGATGGCGAAGGTGTCCAGCGAAGCCATCATGGCACCCGGATTGACCACCACCTGCCCGGCCGGCAGCCCCGGCCAGTTGTGCAAGCCGTAGATGGCGTCCATCGGAAACCGTTCGAACAGGCCGTCTTCGATCATCTTCTGGGCGCCGCCGAGATTCTCTTCGGCGGGCTGGAAGACGAAGTAGAGGGTGCCGCGAAAATCGCGGTTCTCACTCAGGTGGCGCGCAGTGGCCAGCAGGATGGCGGTGTGGCCGTCATGGCCGCAGGCATGCATGCGCCCGGCGGCGGTGGAACGATGGGGGACGTCCCCCACCTCCTGCATCGGCAGGGCGTCCATGTCGGCGCGCAGGCCCAGGCTAGGGCCCTCGCCATGACGCAGTATCCCGACCACGCCGGTGCCGCCGAGGCCGCGATGGACCTCCAGGCCGAAGCCCTCCAGCAACTCGGCCACCCGCGCCGCGGTGCGGTGCTCGGCGAAACCCAGCTCGGGATGGGCGTGGAAATCGCGACGCCAGCGGCGGGCATCGTCCAACAAGGCTTGATGGATAGTCATCTGTTACTCCAGGCTGGCGCCATAGCCGAAGCCGGCAGCGGGCACCGCGGCGGTTTCCACCCAGACGCTCTTCACTTCGCTGTATTCGCGCAGGGCGTCGAGTCCCGAGGAGCGACCGTAGCCGCTCTCGCCGTAGCCGCCGAAAGGCGAGCTGACGTGGATGGTCTTGTAGCCGTTGACCCAGAAGGTACCGGCACGCACGCCACGGGCCACCCGGTGGGCGCGACCGACATCGCGGGTCCAGACCGCCCCGGCCAGACCGAAGCGGCTGTCGTTAGCGATGCGGATGGCGTCAGCCTCGTCCTTGAACGGGATAGCCACCACCACTGGCCCGAAGATCTCTTCCTGGGCGCAACTCAGGCCATTGTGGCCAGCCAGCACCGTGGGATTGACGTAGTAGCCGGTCCCGGCGGGCAGCGGTTCGACGCCATTGGCCACCAGTCGCGCGCCCTCGCCGAGGGCACCTTCCACCATGTTGCGCACATGGGCGAATTGCTTGGCGTTGTGGATCGGGCCGATCTGGGTCTCGGGATCGCTCGGATCTCCCACCTTGAACTGGCTGGCGGCGCGGGCCACCGCCTGGATGAAGCGCTCGTAGATGGATTCCTGCACCAGCAGCCGCGAACCGGACACGCAACTCTGACCGGCGCCGGAAAAGATCGCCGCCTGGGCGCCGCGTACGGCGAGGTCCAGGTCGGCGTCTTCGAAGACGATGTTGGCCGACTTGCCACCCAGCTCCAGCACCACCGGGATGCAGCGCTGGGCCGCGGCGGCGGCGATGTGCCGGCCGGTGGCCGGCGAGCCGACAAAGACCACCTTGCGGATGTCGGCGTGGGCGATCACCTGCTGGCCGACGGTATGGCCCTGGCCGGCGAGCACGTTGACCAGGCCCTTTGGCGCACCGGCGCGTTCCACCAGCACGCCCAGCAGCAGCGAGGTCACCGGAGTCAGCTCGGAAGGCTTGAGGATCACCGCGTTGCCGGCGGTGATGGCCGGGGCGATCTGCCAGCCACCGGTAAAGATGGGTGCGTTCCAGGGGGTGATCTGCAGCACCGTGCCCAGGGGTTCGTAGGTCACGTAGTTGAGGTGGCTGGTGGGCACCGGGATGACTTCGCCATGCAGCTTGTCGGCCCAGCCAGCGTAGTACTCGAACATCTCGGCGACCTTGAGCACCTCGACGCGGGCATCACGGATCGGTTTGTTGGCGGTCAGCGATTCCAGCTGCGCCAGGACCTCGGCCTCCTCGCGGACCAGGGCGCCAACCTTGTAGATGATGCGCCCGCGCGCCTGGGCGGTCAGGGCGCGCCATTCCTCGCGCGCCCGGCGGGCGGCGGTATCGGCGCGCTCGACCACGGCCAGGTCGGCATCGGGGTAGCTGTAGGCCGGGCTGTCGTCATGGGCGTTGCGCACGGTGATCCGCTCGCCGCTGCCATCGACGAAGGCGCCGTCCACAAAGCTTGCGACCTGCTGGCGGTCGCCCCAGAAGGGCTTGAGCAATTCCAGTGTCTTGGCGTTCATCATGATCATTCCCCCTTGCCGAACAGGTCTTCGCTGGTGCGTCGCGCGATGGCGCAGAAATCCTCGCCATCGGCCAGGGTCTCGGCGCTGGCCTTCCAGGCCTGGGCCGTGGCCGCGGCCAGCGGCAGGTCGAGGCCGAGTTCGGCGATGAGCTGCTGGGCCAGGCCCACGTCCTTGCGCATCAGGCCCATGGTGAAGCCGGAGTCATAGGCCTTGTTCAGCACCCAGGTAGGGAACATGCCCTGGCTGGCGGCACTGCGCCCGGAACCGGCATTGATGCCTTCGAGCAGCTTCTCCGGGGCGACGCCGGCACGGGCGGCCATGGTCACCGCCTCGGCGGTGGTGATCAGGTGCGCCGCGGCGAGCAGGTTGTTGGCGATCTTGGCGATGTTGCCGGCGCCCACGGCGCCGATGTGCACCCGGGTCGCGCTCATGGCTTCCAGCGCCGGCAGCGCCTTGGCCAGGGCCGCCTCGCTGCCGCCGATGACCATGGTCATGGTGCCGGCCGCGGCACCGGCGGGGCCGCCGGAGACCGGGGCATCGAGGAAATCGGCGCCGACCTCGGCGAAGGCCGCCGCTACCCGGCGGCTGGTCTCCGGGGTGGAGGTGGTGGTGTCGACCACCACGGTGCCCGGCCGTACGCGGCTGACCAGGCCCGCCTCGCCCAGGCATACGGCCTCGACGTGCTCGGCCTTGGGCAGCGACAGCACGATGACGTCGCTGCTGGCGGCCAGGGCCGCCAGATCGCCGGCGATGGCCACGCCCTGGGCAGCGACCCGCTCGCAGGCGGCGCTGGAGGGATCCAGCCCGGTGACGGCAACGCCCTTGCGCGCCAGGGTGATCGCCATGTTGCCGCCCATGTTGCCGAGTCCGATGACCCCGACCTGCCTGCCCATGCCTTGTTCCTCTTCTTCGAATGGGTGGTGACCGACCCGGTGGCCGGCCCCTTGCGATCGAGTATGGGAGGCCCAGGCATCACCACCAATACGGCATTCGGACTTTCATGTTGCGCAAAAGGCAACGGCGAAAGAGGGCACCAGCATCGTGCAAAGGCGCCGTCGGCGGGCACTGGCAAGCCCCAGGCTGGTGCAAGGCAACTGGCCGCAAAAGCCCGGTTTGGAGGCAAGAGGCCAGTCGCCATGCGCCTTGCCGAAGCCTGGCACAGTTCCTGATAAGCGCCCTGGCGGGCCAGCAGCCCAGCCCAACAACAGCGCACGTTCGCTTAGGAGCCTTTCGCATGAAGCGCCGCCCTCTACTGAAGACCACCCTCGCCGCCTCCGCCCTGCTCATGAGCGGCCTGTTCCCCTGGAGCGCCGCCCACGCCGCGGACACCATCAAGGTCGGCATCCTGCATTCGCTGTCCGGCACCATGGCCATCTCCGAGACCTCGCTCAAGGACATGGCGCTGATGACCATCGACGAGATCAACGCCAAGGGCGGCGTGCTGGGCAAGAAGCTGGAGCCCGTAGTGGTGGATCCGGCTTCCAACTGGCCACTGTTCGCCGAGAAGGCGCGCCAGCTGGTGACCCAGGACAAGGTCGCGGTCACCTTCGGCTGCTGGACCTCGGTCTCGCGCAAATCGGTCCTGCCGGTCTATGAAGAACTCAACGGTCTGCTGTTCTACCCGGTGCAGTACGAAGGCGAAGAGATGTCGCCCAACGTCTTCTACACCGGCGCGGCGCCAAACCAGCAGGCCATCCCGGCGGTGGAATACCTGATGAGTGAAGAAGGTGGCGGCGCCAAGCGCTTCTTCCTGCTGGGCACCGACTACGTCTATCCGCGCACCACCAACAAGATTCTCAGATCCTTCCTGCACAGCAAGGGCGTGCAGGACAAGGACATCGAAGAGGTCTACACCCCCTTCGGCCACAGCGATTACCAGACCATCGTCGCCAACATCAAGAAGTTCGCCGCCGGCGGCAAGACCGCGGTGGTCTCCACCATCAACGGCGACTCCAACGTGCCCTTCTACAAGGAACTGGGCAACCAGGGCCTGAAGGCCACCGACGTCCCCGTGGTGGCCTTCTCGGTGGGCGAGGAAGAACTGCGCGGCATCGACACCAAGCCGCTGGTGGGCCAACTGGCCGCCTGGAACTACTTCGAGTCGCTGGATAACCCGGTGAACAAGAAATTCGTCGAGGCCTGGAAGGCCTACGCCAAGGCCAAGAACCTGCCCAACTACCAGACCGCCGTGACTAACGACCCCATGGAAGCCACCTATATCGGCATCCACATGTGGGCCCAGGCAGTGGAAAAGGCCGGCAGCACCGATGTCGACAAGGTCCGCAAGGCCATGGCCGGCCAGACCTTCGCCGCACCGGACGGCTATACCGTGAAGATGGACGAGAAGAACCACCACCTGCACAAGCCGGTGATGATCGGCGAGGTCCAGGACGACGGTCAGTTCAACGTCGTCTGGCAGACCGAGGGCCCGGTCCGCGCTCAGCCCTGGAGCCCCTACATCCCCGGCAACGACAAGAAGTCCGACGAACCGGTGAAGAGCGGCAAGTAACGGCCAGCCCTCCCCCCCGGCCCCTCTCCCGGAGGGAGAGGGGCGCAAAACGCCGCCCAGCCTGCAGCTCTTACCCCCCCTCCCTCGGGGAGAGGGTTGGGGTGAGGGCAAAAGGCGTTCCGCAGCCAACAGGAAACACCCGCACCACCACCGCTCCGCTCCTCCCCCTCTCCCCCTGGGAGAGGGCCGGGGTGAGGGCTCGCCAGCGCACCCGGTCAGACCGCCAGGCGCCCGGCACCAGAAACGAGGCCACGCCCGCCCTCCCCCGGGAGACGTCGTGCAGGAGCCTTTACCCATCGACGAGGCCGAGTATGTCCCTACGCCTTTTTCTTCTGCCCCTGCTGTTGCTGCTCGTGGGCACCGCCCAGGCCGGTCCCGCCGCCGAGCTGGCCGCCGCCAGCGCCAACGACCAGGCCAAACTGCTGCAGGACTGGGCCGCCGCGCCTGATCCCGCCCAACTCCCGGTCCTCCAGGCGCTGCAGGACGGCCGCTTCTATGTCGACGAAGACAAGCGTCCCTTCTACAAGACCGGCGACAGCTACAGCGCCGCCGAAGGTGAGGCCACGGCGCCCACCGGCACGCCCAAGCAGATCCGCCTGAACAACCGCCTGCGCATCCTCATCGGCGCTGCCCAGGCCAGCGGCGGGCTGCTGTCCACGGATGCCGGCGTGCGCCTGGCCGCCGCCCAGGCCCTGCGCCAGGAGGCCAAGCCCGAGCAGCGTGCCTTCCTGGAAAAGCGCCTGCAGACCGAAGCGGACAAGGACGTGAAAGGCGCCCTTGCCGCCGCCCTGGCCAATCTGCAGCTGACCGATCCCGATCCCGCCGTGCGCCTGGCCGCGGTGCGGCTGCTCGGCGAATCCGGCGAGCCCCAGGCCAAGACCCGCCTGCAGGCCCTGCTCGATCCTGCGGTGGAAGCCAACGAAAACGTCCGCAAGGCCGCCGCCACCGGCCTTGCCCAGGTCGAGCGCAAGCTGCTGCTGGGCGACCTGCTCGGCCAGGCCTTCACCGGGTTGTCGCTGGGCTCCATCCTGCTGCTGGCCGCCCTGGGCCTGGCCATCACCTATGGCCTGCTCGGCGTCATCAACATGGCCCACGGCGAGATGCTGATGCTCGGTGCCTACAGCACCTATGTGGTGCAGCTGACCCTGCAGCGCCTCGCCCCCGAATGGCTGGCCTGGTATCCGCTGCTGGCACTGCCGGTGGCCTTCGCCGTCACTGCCGCCATCGGCATGGCGCTGGAACGCACCGTGATCCGCCATCTCTATGGCCGACCACTGGAAACCCTGCTGGCCACCTGGGGGATCAGCCTGATGCTGATCCAGGCGGTGCGGGTGCTGTTCGGCGCCCAGAACGTCGAGGTGGCCAACCCCGCCTGGCTGTCCGGCGGCATCCAGGTGCTGCCCAACCTGCTCCTGCCGTGGAACCGGGTGATCATCCTCGGCTTCGTGGTCTTCGTGCTGGTCCTGACCTGGGCCCTGCTGAACAAGACCCGGCTGGGCCTCAACGTGCGCGCCGTGACCCAGAATCGCAACATGGCCGCCTGCTGCGGCGTCCCCACCGGGCGCATCGACATGCTCGCCTTCGGCCTTGGCTCCGGCATCGCCGGCCTCGGTGGCGTGGCCCTGTCGCAGATCGGCAACGTCGGCCCGGACCTCGGCCAGAGCTACATCATCGACTCCTTCCTGGTGGTGGTGCTCGGTGGCGTCGGCCAATTGGCCGGCAGCGTACTGGCGGCCTTCGGCCTGGGCATCGTCAACAAGATCCTCGAACCCCAGATCGGCGCCGTGCTGGGCAAGATCCTCATCCTCGGCCTGATCATCCTGTTCATCCAGAAGCGGCCCCAGGGCCTGTTCGCCCTCAAGGGGAGGGTCATCGATTGAACCAGCCACTCGCGCTTACCGCTGTGCAGAAGGCCGGCCCGCGCCTGAGCCTGGCCGTGCTCGGCCTGGCCCTCGCCGTGCTGATCGCCCTACCGCTGCTGTCCCTGCTGCCGGCCGACAACCCCTTCCAGGTCTCGGCCTACACCCTGACCCTGGTGGGCAAGATCCTCTGCTACGCCATCGTCGCCCTGGCGCTGGACCTGGTCTGGGGCTATGCCGGGATGCTCTCCCTCGGCCACGGGCTGTTCTTCGCCCTCGGCGGCTACGCCATGGGCATGTACCTGATGCGCCAGGCCGCCGGCGACGGTCTGCCGCCGTTCATGAGCTTTCTCTCCTGGACCAGCTACCCCTGGTTCTGGGCCGGTACCGACCATTTCCTCTGGGCGCTGTGCCTGGCGGTGCTGGCCCCCGGCCTGCTGGCCCTGGCGTTCGGTTTCTTCGCCTTCCGCTCGAAGATCAAGGGCGTCTACTTCTCGATCATGACCCAGGCGCTGACCTTTGCCGGCATGCTGCTGTTCTTTCGCAACGAGACCGGCTTCGGCGGCAACAACGGCTTCACCGGCTTCACCACCCTGCTGGGCTTTCCGGTGGCCGCCCAGGGCACCCGCGCGGTGCTCTTCCTGCTCACCGTGGCCTTGCTGGTGGCCAGCCTCTGGCTGGGCTGGCGCCTGGCGCAGAGCAAGTTCGGCCGCATCCTCACGGCTATCCGTGACGCCGAGAACCGGGTGACCTTCTGCGGCTACGATCCGCGCGGCTTCAAGCTGTTCGTCTGGGTGCTCTCGGCGGTGCTCTGCGGCCTGGCCGGGGCGCTCTACGTACCCCAGGTGGGCATCATCAACCCCAGCGAGATGGCCCCGACCAACTCCATCGAAGCGGCCATCTGGGTCGCCCTCGGCGGACGCGGCAGCCTGATCGGCCCGGTACTCGGCGCCGGCATCGTCAACGGTGCCAAGAGCTGGTTCACCGTGGCCTTTCCCGAATACTGGCTGTTCTTTCTCGGCGCCCTGTTCATCGTCGTCACCCTCTACCTGCCGCGTGGCGTGATCGGCCTCATCAAGAAGGAGCGCGACGCATGAAAGCCGCCCCCATACCTCCTACCGCCGCGGAAGTGCTCGACCCTGGCATCGGCGCCGAAGCCAGCGGCCTCGGCCATCGCGCCGGTAAGGGCCTGGATACCCACCACGGCACCATCCTCAGCCTGGAAGGCATCGAGGTCAGCTTCGACGGATTCAAGGCTCTGCGCGACCTCAATCTCTACATCGGCGTCGGCGAATTGCGCTGCATCATCGGCCCCAACGGCGCCGGCAAGACCACCATGATGGACGTCATCACCGGCAAGACCCGCCCCGACCGCGGCAGCGCCTGGTTCGGCGAGACCCTGGACCTCACCCGCCTGCAACCGGTGGAGATCGCCCAGGCCGGCATCGGCCGTAAATTCCAGAAGCCCACGGTGTTCGAGGCCCTGACCGTCTGGGAAAACCTGGAGCTGGCGCAACGGACCGACAAATCGGTCTGGGCCAGCCTCAGGGCGCGGCTCTCCGGCACCCAGCGTGATCGCCTGGAGGAGGTGCTCGGCACCATCCGCCTGCAGGACTCCCGCGGCCGCACCGCCGGGCTGCTCTCCCACGGCCAGAAGCAATTCCTCGAGATCGGCATGCTGCTGGTGCAGGAGCCGCAACTGCTGCTGCTCGACGAACCCGTGGCCGGCATGACCGACGCCGAGACCGAATTCACCGCCGAGCTGTTCAAGTCGCTGGTGCCCCGGCACTCGCTGATGGTGGTGGAGCACGACATGGGCTTCGTCGGCAGCATCGCCGACCACGTCACCGTGCTGCACCAGGGTCACGTCCTCGCCGAAGGCTCGCTGGACCAGGTCCAGGCCAACGACCAGGTGATCGAGGTGTATCTGGGGCGCTAGCGCGCGGTCGCGCCCCTGCCCGTAGGTTGGGTTGAGACGGCTCCACCGTCGAAGCCCAACACCGATACGGACCGGGAGCGTTGGGCTTCGCTCCGCTCAACCCAACCTACGTCGGCAGGCCACCCGGCCTGCCAGAGACCAGACAACCGGCCGAGGCGCCCATGCTCCAGGTGAACGAACTCCATCAATACTACGGCGGCAGCCACATCCTGCGTGGTCTGTCCTTCGACGCCCCCATCGGCGAGGTCACCAGCCTGCTCGGCCGCAACGGCGTCGGCAAGACTACCCTGCTGCGCTGCCTCATGGGCCTGCTCCCGGCCAAGCGCGGCAGCGTCACCTGGGAAGGCCAGGACATCACCGCCCGCAAGCCGCACCAGCGGGTGCAATCCGGCATCGCCTACGTGCCCCAGGGTCGCGAGATCTTTCCGCGCCTGACCGTCGAGGAAAATCTGCTCATGGGCCTGTCGCGCTTTCCCGCCCGGGAGGCCCGCGAGGTGCCGGAGTCCATCTACGAACTCTTTCCGGTGCTCCGGCAGATGCGCCAGCGCCGTGGCGGCGACCTCTCCGGCGGCCAGCAACAGCAACTGGCCATCGGCCGCGCCCTGGCCAGCCGCCCGCGGCTGCTGATCCTCGACGAACCCACCGAGGGCATCCAGCCCTCGGTGATCAAGGAGATCGGCACCGTCATCGCCCACCTGGCCAAGCGTGGCGACATGGCCATTCTGCTGGTGGAGCAGTTCTACGACTTCGCCAGCGAACTGGCCGACGGCTACCTGGTGATGTCCCGCGGCGAGATCGTCCAGCGCGGTCGCGGCGCCGACATGGAGGCCGAAGGAGTGCGCGGACTGGTGGCGATCTAGGTCACCAGGGTCGATAATCGAACGCTTCCGGCGCAACACCCCGGCGGCGGATTGACGAAATTAACCATCTGGTACATTTTCTCTGCAACGCCGGGCGTTGGTCCGCCCGGCTAGACAACAACAGAGAGAACGCCATGTCCCGCCGCATCCTGGTCCTCAACGGCCCCAACCTCAATCTGCTCGGCACCCGCGAGCCCGCCACCTACGGCCACGAAACCCTGGCCGACGTCGCCCGGCTGTGTACCGAGACCGCCGCCGCCGAGGGTTACGAGGTGGACTTCCGCCAGACCAACCACGAGGGCGAATTGCTCGACTGGATCCACGCGGCCCGCGGCGCCTATGCCGGGGTGGTGATCAATCCCGCCGCCTGGACCCACACCTCGGTGGCCTTGCGCGACGCCCTGGTGGCCAGCGAGTTGCCGGTCTACGAGGTGCACCTGTCCAACGTGCATCGCCGCGAAGCCTTCCGTCATCATTCTTATGTCTCGGGCATCGCCGTCGGCGTCATCTGTGGCCTCGGCAGCCAGGGCTATCGCGCCGCCATCGCCGCCCTCATCGCCCACCAGGGAAACTAACGCCATGACCGCATCGAAATCCGTCCTCGCCGGCCTCATCGGCGCCGGCATCCAGGCTTCGCTGACGCCCGCCATGCACGAACGCGAAGGCGACGCCCAGGGCCTCAGATACCTCTATCGCCTGATCGACCTGGACGTGCTCGGCCTCACCGCCGACGCCCTGCCCGAACTGCTGCAGGCCGCCCAGCGCACCGGCTTCACCGGTCTCAACATCACCTTTCCCTGCAAGCAGGCGATCATCCCACTGCTCGACGACCTCTCCCCCGAGGCGCGCGGCATCGGCGCGGTGAACACTGTGGTCCTGGCCGACGGCCGCACCGTGGGCCACAACACCGACTGCCTGGGCTTCGCCGAAGGCTTCCGCCGCGGCCTGCCGGACGTGGCCAAGCGCCTGGTGGTGCAACTGGGTGCCGGTGGCGCCGGTAGCGCCGTGGCCCACGCCCTGCTCGCCGAGGGAGTGGACCAGCTGTTCATCTTCGACGTCGAGGCCGAGCGCGCCCAGGCGCTGGTAGACAACCTGACCCGCCACTTCGGCCCCGGTCGCGCCGCGGTCGGCACCGACCGGGCCGCCGCGGTCGCCGCTGCCGATGGCCTGGTCAACACCTCGCCGGTGGGCATGGCCAAGCTGCCCGGCATGCCACTGCCGGCCGAACTGCTGCACCCCGGCCTCTGGGTCGCCGAGATCATCTACTTCCCGCTGGAAACCGAACTGCTGCGCCAGGCCCGCGCCCTGGGCTGCCGCACCCTGGATGGCGGCACCATGGCCGTGTTCCAGGCGGTCAAGGCCTTCGAACTCTTCAGCGGCCGCAGCGCCGACGCCGACCGCATGCAGGCCCACTTCGCCGAATTGCGCGGGTAGCGCGGTTGATCGCGGCCATGGCGGTCCGCCGATGCGGCCGCTCCTACGGCACCTTCTTATCGCGGCCATGGGCCGCTCCTACAGAAACTTGGGGACTGTAGGAGCGGCCCATGGCCGCGATAAGTCCTGTGGCACGATCTACAACCACACCGCATCCCAAAACGGATAATCGCCCACCCTCCGCACCAATCCTGCCCTTACCGGATTGGCAACGATGTACCGCGCCACTGCCTGGAGGTCTTCTTCGGCTCTGAGAGCATGGTCATGATAGGCCGGCGCCCAGATTGCCCCTTGTGTCTTTCGGATAGCATTGATGCGGCGCGCACTCGCCGACTTCAAACGAAGAACCAACTCGCCCAGACTGAATCGCTCGCCGAGCGCTATCAGCCAATGCGCGTGATCTGGCATCAACACCCAGGCCAGCAACTGAGCGTCACCGAACAAACGATGGTCGTTGAAAGTACGGGCAGCCGTGCACGCCACGGGGAAGTTGGCGAACAGTGGTTGGCGCTGCACGGTGGTAGTGGTGAGGAGATACAGCTGGCCAGGCAAAGAAACCCGGCCCCTGCGTAGCGCCGCATGACGTGATGGCATCGCTCGTCCTTGAGAGATGAAAATCATTAAGAGCCATCGCGGCCATGGGCCGCTCCTACAAAAGCATCGCTCTCTGTAGGAGCGGCCCATGGCCGCGATCAAAGGATTTTACCGCGGCATGTTCGGCTGGCGCCGCGACTTCTTGCGCGGACCGCCCTTGGCGTAGCCGGCGGCCTGGCCTTCCTGGCCCTTGTCCCAGGCCTTGCTGCCATCGCTGGCGCGGGGCGGCAGGCCGGTGTGCTGGGTGAGGATGCGGCCAGCGCCGGTGCCGGCCTTCTTGCTGCCCACCGGGGTGGAGTTCTTGCGCCGCGCGCTCTGGTAACCGGTGTCGCCCACCGGCTGGGTGGCTGGGATCAGCTGGTGCTTGCCCGGCCCGATCAGGTCGGCGCGACCCATCTCCTTGAGCGCCTCGCGCAGCAGCGGCCAGCCCTTGGGATCGTGGTAGCGCAGGAAGGCCTTGTGCAGGCGGCGCTGCTGGTCGCTCTTGACGATGGTCACGCCGTCGCTCTTGTAGGTGACCTTGCGCAGCGGATTCTTGCCCGAGTGGTACATGGCCGTGGCGGTGGCCATCGGCGAGGGATAGAAGGCCTGGACCTGATCCGCACGGAAGCCGTTGCGCTTGAGCCACAGCGCGAGGTTCATCATGTCCTCGTCGGTGGTACCCGGGTGCGCGGCGATGAAGTAGGGGATCAGGTACTGCTCCTTGCCCGCCTCCTTGGTGTACTTCTCAAACATCTGCTTGAAGCGGTCATAGCTGCCGATGCCCGGCTTCATCATCTTGTCCAGCGGACCACGCTCGGTGTGCTCGGGCGCGATCTTCAGGTAGCCGCCGACATGGTGGGTGACCAGTTCCTTGACGTACTCGGGCGACTCCACGGCCAGGTCGTATCTCAGCCCCGAGGCGATCAGGATCTTCTTCACCCCCGGCAGCGCCCGCGCCTTGCGGTACAGCTCGATCAGCGAGGAGTGATCGGTGTTGAGGTTCTCGCAGATGCCAGGGAAGACGCACGACGGCTTGCGGCAGTGGCGCTCGATCTCCGGGTCCTTGCAGGCGATGCGGTACATGTTGGCGGTCGGCCCGCCCAGGTCCGAGACCACCCCGGTGAAGCCCGGCACCTTGTCGCGCATCTCCTCGATCTCGCGGATGATCGAGTCGTGGGAGCGATTCTGGATGATCCGGCCTTCGTGCTCGGTGATGGAGCAGAAGGTGCAGCCACCGAAGCAGCCGCGCATGATGTTGACCGAGAAGCGGATCATCTCGTAGGCCGGGATCTTTTCCTTGCCATAGGCCGGGTGCGGCACGCGCGCATAGGGCATGCCGAACACGTAGTCCATTTCCTCGGTGGTCATGGGGATGGGCGGTGGCGTGAACCAGACGTCCACCTCGCCATGCCGCTGCACCAGCGCGCGGGCGTTGCCCGGGTTGGTTTCCAGGTGCAGCACGCGGTTGGCGTGGGCATAGAGCACCGGGTCGTTGCGCACCTTCTCGAAGGACGGCAGGCGGATCACCGTCTTGTCGCGGGTCATGCGCGGGCTTTCCAGCAGCTGCACCACCTTGGCTTCGTTGGGATCCTCGACCTCACCTTTCGCCTGCTCGATGGCGCAGGCCTCGGTGTCCTGCGTATTCACGTAGGGATTGATGATCTTGTCGACGCGACCGGGACGGTCGATACGGGTCGAGTCGACCTCGAACCAGCCCGCGGGCGTGTCCCGCCGGATGAAGGCGGTACCGCGTACGTCGGTGATGGCCTCGACGCGCTCGCCACGCGACAGCCGCTGGGCGATCTCGACCACCGCCCGCTCGGCGTTGCCATAGAGCAGGATGTCGGCGGTGGCGTCCATCAGGATCGAGCGACGGACCTTGTCCTGCCAGTAGTCGTAGTGGGCGATCCGGCGCAGCGAGGCCTCGATGCCACCGAGCACGATCGGCACGTGGCTGTAGGCTTCCTTGCAGCGCTGGCTGTAGACCAGGCTGGCGCGATCCGGACGCTTGCCGGCGACGTTGCCCGGGGTATAGGCGTCGTCGGAACGGACCTTCTTGTCCGCGGTGTAGCGGTTGATCATCGAGTCCATGTTGCCCGCGGCCACACCGAAGAACAGATTCGGCTCGCCGAGCTTCATGAAGTCGTCCTTCGAATGCCAGTCCGGCTGGGCGATGATGCCCACGCGGAAGCCCTGGGCCTCCAGCAGCCGGCCGATGATGGCCATGCCAAAGGACGGGTGATCGACGTAGGCGTCCCCGGTGACGATGATGATGTCGCAGCTGTCCCAGCCGAGTTGCTCCATCTCCGCCCGACTCATGGGCAGGAAGGGTGCAGGACCAAAGCACTCGGCCCAGTATTTCGGATAGTCGAACAGCGGCGTGGCGGCTTGCATGGCAGCTTCCGGGAAAGGGGTGTTTTTGGGAGGGCGCGAAGAATAGCACAAAAAATGACCAGTTCAGCCCCCGGACATCGATTGCCTTTGGCTATCGACGGCAGCTCTGGACCCACCCTCAATGCCGCCTCCACCAGGAGTGCTACCATAGCGCCCCGCTCCTTCCTCACCACCGAGACACCCTCCTCCATGTCCCAGCCCCAACCCGCCGCCGGCCAGTTGCAGCGCGGCCTGAAGAATCGTCACATCCAGCTGATCGCCCTCGGCGGAGCCATCGGTACCGGTCTGTTCCTCGGCTCGGCCGGGGTGCTCAAGTCGGCCGGTCCGGCGATGATCCTCGGCTACGCCATCGCCGGCTTCATCGCCTTCCTGATCATGCGCCAGCTCGGCGAGATGATCGTCGAGGAACCCGTCGCCGGCTCCTTCAGCCACTTCGCCAGTCGTTACTGGGGTCGCTTCCCGGGCTTTCTCTCCGGCTGGAACTACTGGGTGCTCTATGTGCTGGTGGGCATGTCGGAACTCACCGCGGTGGGTAAGTACGTGCAGTACTGGTGGCCCGAGGTGCCGACCTGGGCCAGCGCCCTGGTGTTCTTCGTGCTGGTCAACCTGATCAACCTGTTCAACGTGAAGGCCTTCGGCGAGACCGAATTCTGGTTCGCGCTGATCAAGGTGGTGGCCATTCTCGGCATGATGGCCTTCGGGCTCTGGCTGCTGGTCAGTGGCAGCGGCGGTCCCGAGGCCTCGGTGAGCAATCTCTGGAGCCATGGCGGCTTCCTGCCCAACGGCTGGAGCGGCCTGTTCGCCGTGCTGGCGATCATCATGTTCTCCTTTGGCGGCCTGGAGCTGGTGGGCATCACCGCCGCCGAAGCCGACCAGCCGCGCACCGTGATTCCCAAGGCCATCAACCAGGTGGTCTGGCGCATCCTGATCTTCTATGTCGGCGCCCTGACCATCCTCTTGTCGCTGCACCCCTGGGACGAACTGGTGCGCAGCATCGGCGCCGGCGGTGACGACTATGCCGGCAGCCCCTTCGTGCAGACCTTCGCCCTGCTCGGCAGCGATACCGCCGCCCACCTGCTCAACTTCGTGGTGCTGACCGCGGCGCTGTCGGTCTACAACAGCGGCGTCTACTGCACCAGCCGCATGCTCTATGGCCTGGCCGAACAGGGCGACGCCCCGCGCGCCCTGCTGCGCACCAATCGTCGCGGCGTGCCCCTGCTGGGCATCGCGGTGTCCTCGGCGGTGACCCTGCTCTGCGTGGTGGTCAACTACCTGCTGCCGCAGAATGCCCTGGAGCTGCTGATGTCGCTGGTGGTGGCCTCGCTGGTGATCGCCTGGGCGCTGATCAGCCTGACCCACCTGAAATTCCGCGCCGCCCAGCGTCAAGCGGGGCGCACCTCGCACTTCCCGGCGTTCTGGTCGCCGGTCGCCAACTGGCTGTGCCTGGCCTTCGTCGGCATGATCCTGGTGCTGATGCTGCGCATCCCCGGCATCGCCGTCTCGGTCTACGCCATTCCGTTCTGGCTGGCCTTCCTGTTCCTCTGCTACAAGCTGCGCCGCGGCTGATCGCCCTCGCACCCGTAGATTGGGCTGAGATGGCTCCATCGTCGAAGCCCAACAGTCCGCGCACGACCTGACAATGTTGGGCTTCGCTGCGCTCAACCCAACCTACCGACCCGCGTAGGTTGGGCTGAGACGGCTCCTTCGTCGAAGCCCAACAGCCGCGTCACCACGTTGGGCTTCGCTGCGCTCTGCCCAACCTACCCCTCAAGACCACCCCCCTACTCGAACGGCACCCAGGGTCGCTGTGGCTTCATGATGATGCAGCCGTCCTCGCCCACCGCCCAGATGTCATAGAAACGGTTGTCCACCAGCCGCGTGGCGGCCCCGGGCACGGCTACGCGCTGGCTGCAGCTGTCGCTGTCGGCATCGTCGATCACCCCCAGGTCCAGCAGCCGCTCGGCGATCATGAAGTTGCCCGGCGACAGGCCGAGGATGAAGGGCAAGGCCGGCACCTGCTCGAAGGTCTTCTGCGCCAGCGGCAGCCAAGCCACCTCCAGCGGACCACCGGTCCAGAGCAGGCGCTTGAGCGACCGCAGCTCCGGACGACTGCTGAGGTCATGGTGCAGCTCCTGGACGAAACCGCGCTCGAAGGTCTTTTGCGCCGAGAGCACCTGCCCATAGGCATAGGCCAGGGACAGCATCCACAGCACCGGCAGCACCAGCAGCCAGGTCAACCGAGGCTGGAGACGCTCCAGCAGATCGTGGGCCAGCAGCAGCGCCAGGGTCAGGACGACCGCCAGCCCCATCAGGGTGCGGGCTTCGAGGATGAAGTCGCTGAACAGCAGGGTGATGCCGGCCACGCAAAAGGCCAGTACCGGCAGGGTCGCGCCGTACAGCAGCAGGGGCAGCAACGCCCTTCGGCCGTAGGCGCGGGCATAGGCCAGGCCGCCCAGGCCGTAGCCGAGCGCGGCCAACCCACCGAACAGCCACCACAGCCAGAGATTGCCTGGGGTGACCAGCAGGCCGACGCTGTGCAGCACCTCGCCCAGCCGGTGCCAGAGCTCGGGCAGCACCTGGCCGCCCACGCCGGCGTGCCGCGTGGTCGCCATCAGCTGGTAGGCCGTCAGGTAATAGAGCACGCCACCCAGCAGCAGCTGCAGGCCCTGGCGCAGCACCAGCCGCAGCGCCTGCTCGGGCGCCTCGCGGCGCTGCACCGTACGGATCAGTTCCAGGCAGCAGAGCCCGATGAAGACATTGAGCGCCACTTGGTAGAAGGCCATGGCCGCCGCCAGCAGCGCCGCCGGCACCAGCAGCGCCAGCGCGGTATGACGACTACGAAAGATCACCGCGTAGATCACCGCCACCAGACTCAGGGCCATCGTCGGGCCATCGTACTGATAGGTCAGATTGCCCAGCCAGAATGGCGAGAACCACAGCGGCAGGAGCGCCAGACACTGGGTCGGTCGCGGCGCACCGAAGCAGTGGCGGGCCAGATCGGTCAAGGCCCAGGCGGCGGCGGCGCAGGCGATTAGCAGCGGCAGGGGAAAGAGATTGAGGGTGCTGCCGCTGAAGGTCAGCAGCCGGTAGAAGACCTCGGTGAGCACCCGCCCCTGCTGGCGCCACTCCGGGCCGTTCTTCAACTGGATGCGCCAGTTGTCATCGACGTAGGGAAAGTCGACCAGGATGAAGGGCAAGACGAACAGCAGCAGTGCGGAAAGGAACAACGCCCGGGTCTGCACCGGGGTGAGCGTCTGGGGCATGGCGGCGGATCCGGATCCGGCTTCGACAGGAGACGCAGCCGCCACCACCCGAAGCGATAGCGGCGCCGGCTGCGTAGCGGTCAGTCTTGCAGGGCCAGCTGGCAGATCCGCTCGCAGAGTTCGTCGAAGTCGATGCCCATAGCTGCCGCCGATTGCGGTAGCAAACTGGTAGCGGTCATGCCCGGCAGGGTGTTGACCTCCAGGCACCAGAGCCGCCCCTCGGCGTCCAGGCGGAAGTCGGCGCGGCTGTAGCCGTCGAGCTTGAGCGCCCGATGCGCGGCCAGGGCCAGCCGCCGCGCTTCCTCGGCGATCTCGGTCGAGACCTCGGCCGGAAACACTTCCACCGCGCCCTTGGGCTGGTACTTGCTGGTGTAGTCGAACACGCCGCTCTGGCCAAGGACGATCTCGCCCACCGCCAGTGGCTGGTCACCCAGCACCCCAACGGTCAGCTCACGACCGGCAACGAAGCGCTCGATCATCACCTCGCGGTCGTAGCGCAGCGCCAGTTCGATGGCCGGTTGCAGGTCCTCGGCGCGGCTGACCTTGCTCAGACCCACGGTGGAGCCCTGCTGGCTGGGTTTGACGATCACCGGAAAGCCCAGCGTCGCGGCTACGGTCGCGGCGTCCGCGGGCGCCATCAGCCAGTCGGCGGTGGGCACCCCGGCAGCACGGAACAGCCGCTTGCTGAGATCTTTGTCCATGGCCACGGCGCTGCCCACCCGGCCGCTGCCGGTGTAGCGCAGCTCGGCCAAGTCGAGCAGGGTCTGCAGGGTGCCGTTCTCGCCGGTCCCGCCATGCAGGGCGAGGAACAGCAGATCCTGGTCGCCCAGCTGGGCGCGGCTGAGCACCGCACCGGCATCCTGGCCGCGCATCCGCACCAGGGCGGTCCGCTCCGGCGGTTCGAGGCCGACGCGGGCTTCCAGCAGCGCGCGCTCGGCGTCTTCGTCGAGCAGGCCCAGGGCGGTGTCCACGGTCACCACCTCATGCCCGCGCCGGCGCAGGGCCGCCACCACCTGGGCACCGCTGGCGATGGACACGTCGCGTTCTTCGCTGGTGCCACCGAGCAGGACCGCGATCTTCAGCTTGTCCTTGACCATCATTCGTCCTCGAAAACGTAGCTGCCGGGCGCGAGATTCTCGAACCGGGTGTATTTACCGATGAAGGCCAGTCGCGTGGTGCCGATCGGCCCGTTACGCTGCTTGCCGATGATGATTTCCGCCACGCCCTTGTACTCGGTCTCCGGGTGATACACCTCGTCCCGGTAGACGAACATGATGACGTCGGCGTCCTGCTCGATGGCGCCCGATTCACGCAGGTCGGAGTTCACCGGCCGCTTGTTCGGCCGCTGCTCCAGCGAGCGGTTGAGCTGGGAGAGCGCCACCACCGGGCAATTGAATTCCTTGGCCAGGCCCTTGAGCGAGCGGGAGATCTCGGAGATCTCGTTGGTGCGGTTCTCGCCGCTGCTGCCACCGATCTGCATCAGCTGCAGGTAGTCCACCATGATCAACGCCAGGTCGCCGTGCTCGCGCACCAGGCGCCGGGTCCGGGCGCGCATTTCCGAAGGACTGATGCCGGCGGTATCGTCGATGAACAACTTGCGGTCGTTGAGCAGGTTGACCGCCGAGGTCAGGCGCGGCCAGTCGTCATCGTCCAGCTTGCCGGAACGCACCTTGGTCTGGTCGATGCGACCGAGGGACGAGAGCATCCGCAGCACGATGGAGTCGGCGGGCATCTCCAGGGAGAACACCAGCACCGCCTTGTCGGTGCGCAGCACCGCGTTCTCCACCAGGTTCATGGCGAAGGTGGTCTTGCCCATCGACGGGCGGCCGGCAACGATGATCAGGTCCGCCGGCTGCAGGCCGCTGGTCTTTTCGTCCAGGTCGGCGAAACCGGTGGAGACCCCGGTGATGGCGTCGCTGGAGTTGAACAGGGTATCGATGCGGTCGATGGCCTTGGTCAGGATGTCGTTGACCCCGATCGGACCGCCGGATTTCGGCCGCGCCTCGGCGATCTCGAAGATCTTGCGTTCGGCTTCGTCGAGCAGCTCGTTGGCCCCACGCCCTTCCGGGTTGTAGGCGCTGTCGGCGATGTCGGCACTGATACCGATCAACTGACGCAGGGTGGCCCGCTCGCGCACGATCTGCGCATAGGCCTTGATGTTGGCCACCGAGGGGGTGTTCTTGGCCAGCTCGGCCAGATAGGCCAGTCCGCCCACCTGGGGCAGCTGGCCTTCATTGTCCAGCTGTTCGGACAGGGTTACCACGTCGAACGGCTGATTGCGCTCGGCCAGACGGGCCACGGCGCGGAAAATGAGTCTGTGATCGTGACGATAGAAGTCGCCATCGGACACCTGATCGAGCACGCGCTCCCAGGCATTGTTGTCCAGCATCAGACCACCCAGCACGGCCTGCTCGGCCTCGATGGAGTGCGGCGGGACCTTGAGGGCAGCGGTCTGCAGATCGTACTGCTCGGGCAGGGAAATCTCGTTCATGCGCAGGTCTTGGGCCCCCATTGCGGGCGGCGAAATGATTTTCGATAGGGCAGAAAAGACAAAGGGCACGTCACTGCCTTGGCAATGACGTGCCCGATTGTCGACAGACCGGCGCCGGGGCGCAAGTCCGCCAGTCAGGCGACGGCGCGCTTATTCAGCGACGACGACGACCTTGACCGTAGCTTCGACGTCGGTGTGCAGGTGCACTTCGACGTCGTATTCGCCAACACTGCGCAGCGCGCCGTTGGGCAGGCGAACTTCGCTCTTGTCCAGCTCGACGCCAGCGGCGCTGACGGCTTCGGCGATGTCGCGGGTGCCGATGGAACCGAACAGCTTGCCTTCGTCGCCGGAGTTGGCGGCGATGGTTACGGTCAGTTCAGCCAGCTTGGCGGCACGGGCATCAGCCTCGGCCTTCTTCTCGGCAGCCTGCTTCTCGAGCTCGGCACGACGAGCTTCGAAAGCCTCGACGTTGGCAGCGGTGGCTGCGGTGGCCTTGCCCTGCGGCAGCAGGAAGTTACGGGCGTAACCGCCCTTGACGTTCACTTTGTCGCCCAGGTTGCCCAGGTTGGCGATCTTTTCCAGCAGGATGACATCCATTGAGTCTTTCCTCTTAACTTTTAACCTTCACCGTCCGCGGGCCCCTGCGGCTCTTGCGCGGACCGCCCACGGAAATCGAACACGCTATCGATCACAGCCAGAATCACCAACAACGGATAGATCAGCTGCCCAAACAGCAGCAGCGTCACGTACAGCCCCACCAGCCAGAATCCTGCCAGGCGCTTGGCCGCCACCAGCCCGTGTAGCAGGGCGATGCCGGCAAAGGCCAGCGGCACGCTGCACAGCGGGGTCAGCAGGCCAAGCCCACTGCCCAGGTTCGGCGCCAGCACCAGCAGGGCCAGGAGGCCGAGCGCGATGGCTGGACGCAGACGCAGGGCGCGAAATTCGCGACCGAACCCCTGGGGGTTGTACAGCGCAGCCTGCCAGTAGCGCCCGAGCATCAGGCACAGCAGGCAGGTGATCTGGAAGAACGCCGCCATCAGGCCGGTCAGCACGGGCAGCAGCAACTGCTGCAACTGCGCCTGCTTTTCCGGCGGCAACTGCGCCGCGCTCGGGCCCAACACCTGGGGCAACAACCGACGGATTTCCTCCGCCAGCTGCGCGATGCCCTCGGCATAGACCTGACCCAGCACCAGGGCGAAGACCAACCCCAGCGGGACACTGGCCAACAGCACCCATGTCCAGGATCGGCTCTGGCGCAGTAGTGCCGCCAGCAGCGTCGAACCCAGCATCACCAGCACGATGCTGGCATCTCCCAGATACAGCCAGAACAGCGCCGGCAGCAGGGCCCAGACCAGCACCCCGGCCGCCGCGGCGGGTCCCCGGCGCAACAGCACCAGGCTGCCACCGGCAGCGGTCATCCAGTACAGCAGCGGCACGACTGCACCCAGTACCACCACGAGAGTGGCTTGGGTGCGGCCGCGCATGATGAACTCAGCCAGAGGCCGCATGCCGTGTTTATCCGTTATCCGTGATCAGGCGTCGATCAACGACCGTGGCTGTCGGTGTAGGGCAGCAGGGCCAGGTAACGGGCACGCTTGATGGCGGTGCCCAGCTGACGCTGGTACTTGGCCTTGGTGCCAGTGATACGGCTCGGGACGATCTTGCCGGTTTCGGAGACGTAGGCCTTCAGGGTGTTGAGATCCTTGTAGTCGATCTCTTTCACGCCTTCGGCGGTGAAACGGCAGAACTTACGACGACGGAAGAAACGTGCCATGACAATGATTCCTCGCTAGATCCAGATTACTCGGCGCTGTCGGCGTCGTCGGAGTTGCCTTCGGCGGACTCGGACTCGGACTCGGCAGGACGCTCGCGACGCTCGCGACGCTCGTTGCGGTTTTCTTCGGCCTTGAGCATCTCGGATTGACCGGTGACGGCCTCGTCACGGCGCAGGATCATGTTGCGGATCACGGCGTCGTTGTAGCGGAAGTTGTCTTCCAGCTCGGCCAGGGCCTTGGCGCTGCACTCGATGTTCATGAGTACATAGTGAGCCTTGTGAACGTTGTCGATGGCGTAAGCCAGCTGACGACGGCCCCAGTCTTCCAGGCGATGGACTTTGCCACCGTCTTCTTCGATAGCCTTGGTGTAGCGCTCGACCATGCCGCCCACCTGTTCGCTCTGGTCCGGATGAACCAGGAACACGACTTCGTAATGACGCATTTAATGCTCCTTACGGGTTGCAGCCTGCCGCGGAAACGCGGTCAGACAAGGAGTGAATAGTTCGGATGACTTACCCAGCGGAATGCGGACGCACTCCGGGCAAGGGGCAACATTCTAGAGAAGGGCGCCGAGGGGCGCAACCGCAGGCATGACCGGCGCGACCGCCGGGCAGCCACAGGCACTCAGCGTTGCACGTCGGCCAAGGCTTGGCGGATCTTGTTCAGGTCATAGGGCTTGATCAGCACCCCGACCCGCGCCTCCATGCCGGGCTCGCGCTCGAAGGCATAACCCGAGGCGACGACGATGCGCAGCGTCGGATCCATCGCCAGGGCACGCCGGGTCAACTCGATCCCGGACATGCCGCCCAGCCCGATATCGGTGAACAGCACATCGTGCTCGCGTTGCGGCAGCAACTCGAGGGCAGCCTCCGCCGAGGCGACGGCCGTGACCTGACGGTCCAGCTCCTCGATGACTTCGGTGGTCAGCATGCGCAGCGTGGCATCGTCTTCGACGAGCAGCACTCGCAAGCCTACCGGCTCTTGGATCTCCTGACTCACGCGGGCATCCTCTTGTTGACAGGTCTCGCCCCGGGCTTTCCCAGGGCGAGGCCGGTATTTTGCGCACTGCAGCGCGATTCGTATAGTGCGATACGCGCCAGGTCGGTACCCAGACGTTTCCTGGGGCAGTCTATCTGGACGCAGAGGCGCGTCTTTGACGCACGGCCTCGAACAGGCAGACGCCAGTCGCCACCGAGACATTGAGACTGCTGACGCTGCCGGCCATGGGCAGGCGGGCCAGATGATCGCAATGCTCGCGGGTCAGCCGGCGCATGCCCTTGCCCTCGGCACCCATGACCATCACGGTCGGGCCGCTCATGTCGACGTCATAGATCTCCTGGGTCGCCTCACCGGCGGTCCCAACGATCCACAGCCCGCGCTTCTGCAGCTTCTCCAGGGTCCGCGCCAGGTTGGTGACGGCCACCAGCGGCAGCACCTCGGCGGCGCCGCAGGCCACCTTGCGCACCACCGCGGTCAGGGTGGCCGACTTGTCCTTGGGCACGATCACCGCCAGGGCCCCGGCGGCATCGGCGCTACGCAGGCAGGCGCCGAGGTTGTGCGGATCGGTGACACCATCGAGCACCAGCAGCAGCGGCGGACCTTCGGCCCGATCGAGCAACTCCTCGAGCATGGCCTCGCCCCAGACCTGGCTGGGACTGACCTGGGCCACCACGCCCTGGTGGACGCCCTCGGCCAGTTCGTCGAGCAGTGCCCGCGGCTTGGTTTCCACCGCCAGGCGTTGACCAGCGGCCAGCTCCAGCAGGGCCTCGACCCGCGGCTCACGCCGTCCTTCGGCGATCCAGAGCTGCTTCACCCGCCGCGGATGGAAGCGCAACAGCGCTTCCACGGCGTGGATACCGTAGACGGTTTCCAACTGGCTCATGCGTCATCCTTGGGGCGCGACTGACCCTTGCGATGGGGCTTCTTCGCCTTGGCCTTGGTCTTGGTCTTGGCTGCAGCCTTGGCCTTGGCCTGGTCTTCGGTCTTGGGCTTGCCTGCCGATTTCTTCTTGGCACCTGCAGCCTTGGCCTTCTTGACCCTGGCATCCACCGCCGCGGCACCTTCGGCAGCCGCCCCCTTACCCTGACGGGCTGGCGCGGTCCGCGTCTTGGCCGTGTCGCTGGCCTTGCCCTTGTCGGCATTACCCTTGGCTTTGCCATTGGCCTTGCCTGCGGTTTTGGGCTTGCCGCCCTCGACCTTGGCTTCGGCCAGCAGGGCCTGCTTTACCGCGCGACTACGTCTGACGTCGGTATTACCGAGCAACTGATCGTCCTGCCTGGACGATTTCGACGGAGTCGCCTCAGCCGACGCTGGCGTGGGCGTACTGGCACCCTGCTGTTGCGCCGAGGAGGTCGCGCGCCGGCGCTCGCTGCGCGAGCGACGCGGCTCAGACTCCGACTCCGGTTCTGGCGAAACGCTCGCAGGCGTTGCCTCGACCGTTGCGGCGACACCCTGATCCTGCGTCGGCGCATCACGACGACGACCATTACGCGAACGGCGGGGCTCACGCTCCGGCTCCGGCGAGACGGTCTCAGTGGCGGTCTCGGCGTCCGGAAGAGCGCTTGGTTCCTGCACTGGCGCCGGCGTACCGCGACGACGACCGTTACGCGAGCGACGGGGCTCACGCTCTGGCTCCGGCAAAGCGGTCTCAGTCGCGGTCTCGGCGACCGGAAGAGCGCTTGGTTCCTGCGCTGGCGCTGGCGCACCACGGCGACGGTTGCCACGCTTCTGACGCGGCTCGCGCTCTTCCCGCACACGCGGCGCCCCGGCGCTGGCCGGCAGCACGAAGTCGATCTTGCGCTCGTCCAGGTCGACCCGGGCCACCACCACCTCGAGGGGATCGCCCAGTCGATAGCTGCGACCGCTGCGCTCGCCGGAGAGGCGATGATGAACGCTGTCGAAGTGATAGTAGTCGTCCGGCAGCGCGGTGACGTGCACCAGGCCCTCGACGAAGACTTCGGACAACTCGACGAACAGGCCGAAACCGGTCACCGCGGTGATGACGCCGGCATAGGTCTCGCCGACGCGATCCTTCATGAACTCGCACTTGAGCCAGTTGGACACATCCCGCGTGGCTTCGTCGGCGCGGCGCTCGGTCATGGAGCACTGCTCGCCGAGCTGATCCAGGCGCAGTTCGTCATAGGGATAGATACGCGCCTTGGCCATGCTCGTGGCGCCTGCGCGCTTGACGTGCTTGGTCTCCAGCTTGGAGCGGATGACGCTGCGGATCGCCCGATGCACCAGCAGATCCGGATAACGGCGGATCGGCGAGGTGAAGTGGGTATAGGCCTCGTAGTTGAGACCGAAGTGACCGTTGTTGTCCGGACTGTAGACCGCCTGGCTCAGGGACCTGAGCATCACCGTCTGGATCAGCCGGAAATCCGGTCGCTCACGGATCTGCTGCAGCAGCGCCTGGTAGTCCGATGGCACCGGATTGGCCTTGCCCTTGGTCAGCGACAGCCCCATCTCGCCGAGGAACTGACGCAGATTGGTCTGCTTTTCCAGGGGTGGAGCGTCGTGCACCCGGTAGAGCGCCGGCACCTTGTGCTTTTCGAGGAATTTGGCAGTGGCCACGTTGGCGCACAGCATGCATTCCTCGATCAGCTTGTGGGCATCGTTGCGCTGGGTCGGGCGGATCTCGGAGATCTTGCGATCGGCGCCAAAGACAATGCGCGTGTCCTGGGTCTCGAAATCGATGGCGCCGCGGACGTGACGGGCGGCCAGCAGCACCTTGTACAGGCTGTAGAGCTGCTCCAGGTGCGGCACCACCTCGCCGAGCTGCTTGCGCAACTGCTTGCCTTCAGCCGACTTGGGCTGCTCCAGCACCGTGGAGACCTTGTTGTAGGTCAGGCGCGCATGGGAGTGGATGACCGCTTCGTAGAACTGGTAGCCGGTCATGCGCCCGGAGCCGGCGATGGTCATCTCGCAGACCATGGCCAGGCGATCCACCTGGGGATTGAGCGAGCAGAGGCCGTTGGAGAGGGCCTCCGGCAGCATGGGGATAACCCGCTCGGGGAAATACACCGAGTTGCCGCGCTTTTCCGCTTCGGCATCCAGTGCCGAGCCGACCTTGACGTAGTGGGAGACGTCGGCGATGGCGACATACAGCCGCCAGCCACCGGACTTCTTGGCCTCGGCATAGACGGCATCGTCGAAATCGCGGGCATCTTCGCCATCGATGGTGACGAAGGGCAGCTGACGCAGATCGATGCGTTTCTGCTTGTCCTTTTCCTCCACCTCGGGCTTGAGCTT
The DNA here is from genome assembly GCF_001566765.1 of Pseudomonas sp. HUK17. Lineage (NCBI taxonomy): Bacteria > Pseudomonadati > Pseudomonadota > Gammaproteobacteria > Pseudomonadales > Pseudomonadaceae > Pseudomonas > Pseudomonas sp. HUK17. The sequence goes on along the minus strand of NZ_LSMW01000003.1, from coordinate 16,987 downwards.
GGCGGCTTCCTTCTCGACGGCCTTGGGCCATTCGTTGGGGATGTCGTAGCTGCGCAGGGCGACCTCGATCTCCATGCCCGGCGCCATGTAGTCGCCAAGGATCTCGACCACCTCGCCTTGGGCCTGACGGAAGGTGGTGGGCCATTCGTCGATGCGCACCTGCACGAACTGGCCGTGGGCGGCGCCGCCGTGCTTGCCCTCGGGCACCAGCACCTGCTGGCCGATCTTGGGATTGTCCGGCACCACATAGGCCAGACCGCTCTCCTGGAAGAAGCGCCCGACCAGGGATTCGTGTGCCCGGGTGACCACCTCGACCAGGCCGCCTTCGCGACGACCGCGCCGATCATGGCCGGCGACCCGCGCCAGGGCGATGTCGCCGTCGAACACCAGGCGCATCTGCGCCGGGCTGAGGAAGAGATCGTCGCTGCCGTCGTCGGGGATCAGGAAGCCGAAGCCATCGCGATGACCGGCGATGCGGCCGCGCACCAGATCCAGCTTGTCGATAGGGGCATAGGCGCCGCGGCGGGTATAGATCACCTGGCCGTCGCGCTCCATGGCGCGCATGCGCCGCCGCAGGGCTTCGAGTTGGTCTTCGGTGACCAGGCCAAATTCCTCGGCCAGCTGAGGCCGTGTGGCCGGAGCGCCGCGATCGGCCAGATGAGCCAGAATGAGTTCGCGACTCGGAATGGGGTTATCGTACTTTTCCGCTTCCCGGGCGGCCTCGGGATCGAGGGATTGCCAATCGGCCATCAGTCTGGGGTTACCTTCTAAGTCTGGGTTCGGTAGGAACTGCCATAAAGCCTATTGAAACGTGAAAACCGCGCAATAGTTAGCCTGGCATGCTCAATAAAAATATTTTTCACAGCAGGGGTTTACAAGCAAACGCCCCCTGAGTAAAGTGCCGCCCCACGACGCCGTGAGCAATCGCGACGCCGGAGATGAGCAATCATCGCCTTGAGTGCCCAGGTGGCGGAATTGGTAGACGCACTAGGTTCAGGTCCTAGCGGTGGCAACACCGTGGAAGTTCGAGTCTTCTCCTGGGCACCACTCATTATAGTCGATCGATTTGCAGATCGGTCGACGAAAAGCCGGCGCTAGCCGGTTTTTTAATCCTGAAATCCGCAAGGATGACGGGAAGCGATCAGAAGTCGCACTGCAGGCCCAGGTGGCGGAATTGGTAGACGCACTAGGTTCAGGTCCTAGCGGTGGCAACACCGTGGAAGTTCGAGTCTTCTCCTGGGCACCAATACCAAGCGGACGATCCCTGATCGGACGCAACGGAAAAACCGGCTTCGGCCGGTTTTTTCTTGCCCGCGAAAAGATGCGACCCCCTCCCCTACCCCTTGAACCGCCCCAGACTGCTGCGTAACTGGGCAATCCGCTCCGCTAGCCCTGGGCCTCCTGGAGGGCCACGAAGAGCCCCTGAATCGCCCTGGACGCGACACCGGCCAGCGGCGCGGCCAGGCTCTGCCCTGCCAGCTTCGTCGAGACCATCATCCACATCGCCTCCAGCCCGTCGCAAGGACAGGTCTGGCGTTCGGACTTTCCCGACCGACGCTCGGCCACACTTCCTTGCAATCTCTCACGGCATCAGAGATTAGCCACAGCGCCAGAACTACCCGGATGACGACCAGGGCAGCAGACTGATGGATATCGGCAGCGGCAGGCGACTGCGCAGCAGCGACAGGAGAAACGACCAGGGGTATTCAGTGGCGAAGGCTATCGGCAACTCATGACGAGCGGACCACAGCGGTAAAAGGTCATAGCGATAAGCTGGTCATTTCGGAACAGCGACTGCCCTGAGCACCCAAGCGCCCCCCCTCAACCCCTGGAAAGCGAAAAGCCCCGCGGGGCGGGGCTTTTCCGGCTGCATCCTTTTAGCGCATCAGGCGAAAGGATGACGCAGCACGATGGTTTCCTTGCGATCCGGACCGGTCGAGACGATGTCGATCGGCGCCTCGACCAGCTCGGCGATGCGGCGGATGTAGGCCTGGGCATTGGCCGGCAGTGCCTCGAGGCTCTGGGCGCCCACGGTGGATTCGCTCCAGCCCGGCATGTCTTCGTAGACCGGCTGCAGACCGTTGTAGCTGTCGGCGTCGGTGGGCGCCTCGGCCAGCAGGTTGCCGGCAGCGTCTTTGTAGCCGGTGCAGATACGCACGGTTTCCAGGCCATCGAGCACGTCCAGCTTGGTCAGGCACAGGCCGGAAATGCTGTTGATCTCGATGGAGCGACGCAGGATGACGGCGTCGAACCAGCCACAACGGCGCGGACGACCGGTGACGGAACCGAATTCATGCCCCTGCTTGGCCAGGTAGGCACCGGTCTCGTCGAACAGTTCGGTCGGGAAGGGACCGGAGCCGACGCGGGTGGTGTAGGCCTTGGTGATGCCGAGGATGTAGTCCAGGTACAGCGGGCCCACGCCGGAACCGGTCGCCACGCCACCGGCGGTGGTGTTGGAGCTGGTGACGAAGGGATAGGTGCCGTGGTCGATGTCCAGCAGGGTGCCCTGGGCGCCTTCGAACATCAGGTTCTCACCGGCCTTGCGCAACTCGTGCAGACGGCTGACGACGTCCATGACCAGCGGCTGCATAACCTTGGCGTGCTCCATGGCCTCGTCGTAGGTCTTCTGGAAGTCCACCGGCGGCTCGTTGAAGTAGTTCTGCAGGACGAAGTTGTGGTAGTCCAGCACTTCCTTGAGCTTGACGGCGAAACGCTCGGGGTGGAACAGATCGCCGACGCGCAGACCGCGACGGGCGATCTTGTCTTCGTAGGCCGGGCCGATGCCACGCCCGGTGGTGCCGATCTTGGCTTCGCCGCGGGCCTTCTCGCGAGCCTGATCCAGGGCCACGTGATAGGGCAGGATCAGCGAGCAGGCCGAGCTGATGCGCAGACGCTCGCGCACCGGCACGCCACGGGCCTCCAGTTCGCCGACTTCCTTGAACAGGGCTTCCGGCGAGAGCACCACGCCATTGCCGATCAGGCACTGGGTGTCGGCGCGCAGGATGCCCGAGGGAATCAGCCGCAGGATGGTCTTCTGGCCATCGATGACCAGTGTGTGGCCGGCGTTGTGACCGCCCTGATAACGCACCACGGCAGCGGCCTGGTCGGTCAGCAGGTCCACGATCTTGCCCTTGCCCTCATCACCCCACTGGGTGCCCAGGACGACGACGTTCTTACCCATAACCTTATCCCCTGTCAGGAAGATTTCTGTCGGCCAGGCCGACGATGCTCACGTTCACCCGGATGCCAGATCCGGTGTTTAGGAATTCAAGGGCACCACGACCCAGGCGCCCTGCCGCTCGATCAGCCGGCGATCGCAACCCGAGCTGTGCAACTGGTCCGCGTCGTCATGACCGGTGGCCTGGACCACCCGTTCGCCCGCGGCACGCAATTCGCGCACGGCCTGCCAGAGCACCGGGGCATGGCCAGCCGGCGCCCAGATGCCGCGGCGCGGCTCGTCGAGCACGGCGGTGCCCAGCTCGACGAGGGTCTTCAGATCGGTGGAAAAACCAGTGGCAGGACGCGAACGCCCGAAGTCGGCGCCGATGTTGTCATAGCGACCGCCCTGGGCGATGGACTGCCCATTGCCCGGCACAAAGGCGGCGAAGACCACCCCGGTGTGGTAGTGGTAACCCCGCAACTCGCCCAGATCGAAATACAGCGGCACGCCCGGGAAACGCCCCTTGAGCGACTCGGCCAGGGCGATCAGCTCGTCCAACGCCTGCAGGACGCCCGCCGGCGCACCCGCCAGGCGCTGCCGGGCCTGGTCGAGCACCGCGGCATCGCCGCTGAGCTCGACCAGTGCCTGCAGCCAGCCACGCTCGGCGACCGGCAGGTCGGCGGTCAGCTCGGCGATCTCGTCGACCGCCTTGCGCTGCAGGGCATCGAACAGCTGCTGCTCGCTGGCGCCGGAGACACCGGCTGCCTGGCACAGGCCGCGATAGATGCCCACGTGTCCCAGATCCATGTGGACGTCGGGCACCTGGGCCTGCTCGAGCACATCGAGCATCAGGCTGATGACTTCCAGATCCCCTTCGCTGCCGGGCACGCCATAGAGCTCGGCGCCGACCTGGATCGGGCTGCGCGAGGTGGACAGGGCACGGGGACGGGTATGCAGCACGCTGCCGGCATAGCACAGCCGGCTCGGACCGCGCTGCTTGAGGCTATGGGCCTCCATGCGCGCCACTTGGGGCGTGATATCGGAGCGGAAGCCCATGAGGCGACCGGAATTGGGATCGGTCACCTTGAAGGTGCGCAGCTCCAGCTCCTTGGCTGCGCCGGTGAGCAGCGATTCCAGGAATTCCAGGTGCGGGGTGATGACGAACTCGTAGCCCCAGCAATGGAACAGTTCCAGCACCCGACGCCGAGCGCCTTCGATGCGCGCCGCGTCGGGCGGCAGGATTTCCTCGATACCGTCAGGCAGCAGCCAGCGGTCTACCGTAGCCATTAGGCCTCTTCTCCATGTCATGGATCGGCACGCGGCTGCCGAGGTCGGCGCAGTGGACTCCTGGAGAATCCTGCCGCCGGATCAAGCCGCTCTGCCGTGGATTGCTACCCGGATCAGCCAGGGCGTCGCCCTTCCACGGGTTTCGTACGGACGCAAAAAAGCCGGGGATGGCCCCGGCTGATTCATGATAACACGAAAAAATCGGCGATCGGGGATGAACGACGAGCGAAGCCTAGGCGCCGTTCATCCCTGACCTCACTGCCCAGGGCTCTGGAAATACTTGAAGAAATCGCTCTTCGGATCCAGCACCAGGACATCGCTCTTGCTGGAGAAGCTGGAGCGATAGGCCTGCAGGCTGCGATAGAAGGAGAAGAACGACGGATTCTTCGAGTAGGCCTGGGAATACACCTGGGCCGCCTGGGCATCACCTTCACCGCGGGCCTGTTCGGCCTGGCGATAGGCTTCGGCCAGCAGCACGCGGCGCTGACGATCGGCGTCGGCACGGATGCCTTCGGCCAGTTCGCGACCCTTGGCACGGTGCTCGCGGGCTTCCCGCTCGCGCTCGGTGCTCATCCGCTCATAGACGCTGCGGCTGACTTCCTTGGGCAGGTCGATGGCCTTGACGCGCACGTCCAGCACCTCGATGCCCAGCTCCTGGTTGGCCATCTTGTTCAGGGCCGCGGTCAGCGAACCGACCATGGCATCCCGCTCACCGGAGACCACCTCATGCAGGGTGCGACGACCGAACTGGTCACGCAGTCCTGCTTCCAGGCGACGCAGCAGGCGCTCGTCGGCGATCTGCTTGAGGCCCGAAGTCGCAGTGTAGTAGCGATCGGCATTGAAGATGCGCCACTTGGCGTAGGCATCCACCATCACCGCCTTCTTTTCCAGGGTCAGGAAGCGCTGCGTCGGGGTATCCAGCGTCTGCAGGCGGGCATCGAATTTGCGCACCCGGTTGACGTAGGGAATCTTGAAGTGCAGGCCGGGCTCCAGATTGGGCTCGACCACACGACCGAAGCGCAGCATCACCGCCCGCTCGGTCTCCTTCACCACGAACAGACTGCTCCAGGCGGCGAGGCCCAGAACGACCACGACGATCAGCGCGGCCAGCGATTTATTGCTCATCAGCGGCTCTCCCTGGTACGCGGCTCGGTGGACTGCGGCAGATTGCGAATGACCGAAGCGGCCGTGTCGCTCGACGCCGCCGGGGCAGCACCGCTGCTGATGGCCGAGGTCGGTGCCGGGGCACGGTTCTGCATCAGCTTGTCGAGCGGCAGATAAAGCAGATTCTGGCCGGCCTGACCGGTGACCATGATCTTGCTCGACTGGCCAAGCACTTCCTGCATCGTCTCGATATACAGACGCTCACGGGTCAGCTGCGGATTGGCCGCGTACTGCACCGCCAGCTGGCTGAAGCGCGAGGCATCACCCTGGGCACGGGCGACGACTTCGTCGCGATAGCCGTTGGCTTCCTCGATAATGCGCTGGGCAGCACCGCGGGCCTCGGGGATCACGCCGTTGGCATAGGCTTCGGCCTGGTTCTTCTCGCGCTGCTCGTCTTCACGAGCCCGGATCACGTCGTCGAAGGCTTCCTGAACCTCACGCGGCGCCGAGGCGCTCTGGATGTTCACCTGGGTCACGGTGATACCGGTCGCATAGGTGTCGAGGAAACGCTGCAGCCGCTCGCGGACGCTGGTGGCGACCTGCTCACGGCCGTCGGTCAGCAACTGGTCCATGGTCGAAGAGCCGGCCACGTGGCGCACGGCGCTGTCGGTCGCCTGCTGCAGGCTGACCTCGGGCTGGTCGACGTTGAGGACGAAGTCCTTGAGGTTGGTGATGCGGTACTGGACGGTCAGCGGCACCTCGACGATGTTCTCGTCCTGGGTCAGCATGGCGCCCTGTTTGCTGTAGGCCCGCTCACGGGTCACGTTTTCCTGATACTTGGTCTCGAAGGGCGGGAAGTAGATGTTCAGGCCGGGCCCTACCGTCTCATGGTATTTGCCCAGGCGCAGCACCACCGCCTGCTCCTGCTCGTCCACGACGTAGACGGCGTCGTAGAGCCAGAGGGCGCCGACCAGCAATACGCCCAGCAGCAGCAGACCCTTGCCACCACCCGAGCCAAAGCTGTCGCCGCCACTGCCGCCGGACCGCTTCTTGCCGCCGACCAGGCGGTTGATGCGGTCCTGAAACTTGCGCAAGGCTTCGTCGAGATCCGGCGGCCCCTTGCGTCCACCATTGCCGCCACCGTTGTTGTTGCGGCCGCCCCAGGGGTCTTGATTGTTCGAGTTGCCACCGGGCTCGTTCCAAGCCATAGCGCTCTCCCTACTGATAACGCGAAAACGCGCCGAAATGGCGCGCCGACCAATGCTACCGGATGGTCCCTGCCCGAACAAAAGCGCCGAGCAGGGGTTTATTGCAAAACATGTTGCTGGATAAAGACTTCCGGCTCTTCACCGGCCCGGCTGAGCAGTCGATTGAGTTCGGCGCGGGGTACTCGTACAGACAACAGGATGTTGCCTTCGTCATCATGATCGTCCTGGCGAACCACGCCCAGCTCGAACAACTGGGCCCGCAGCCGGGCGTGCCGCTGGGGCAGCCGCAACACCCCGACGAAGAGATCCTCGCCAAGCAATTCGGCCACGGCCTGACCGACCAGCTCCAGACCGCGCCCCTCGCGTGCCGACACCCAGACCCGAATCGGGCGCCCGGTCTCGTCGTCGCGCTGGATATGCGGCTCGACCCCGTCGAGCAGATCGAGCTTGTTGTAGATCTCCAGCATCGGCAACTCGTCGGCGCCGATTTCGTGCAGCACCGCCTCGACCTGCTCGATCTGCAGCTGGCGATCATCCTCGTGGGCATCGATCACGTGCAGCAGCAGATCGGAGTTGCTGGATTCCTCCAGGGTCGCGCGGAAGGCCTCCACCAGCTTGTGCGGCAGATGGCGGATGAAGCCCACGGTATCGGCCAGCACGATCGGCCCCAGGTCCGGCAGCTCCAGACGGCGCAGGGTCGGATCGAGGGTGGCGAACAGCAGGTTGGCCGCGTAGACGCCGGATTCGGTGAGGCTGTTGAACAGGGTGGACTTGCCGGCGTTGGTGTAGCCGACCAGGGACACCGAAGGAATCTCGGCGCGCCGACGACCGCGCCGAGCCTGCTCGCGCTGGCTGCGTACCTTGTCCAGGCGCTGGCGAATCTGGCGGATGCGGATCCGCAGGAGACGACGGTCGGTTTCCAGCTGGGTTTCACCCGGGCCGCGCAGACCGATACCGCCCTTCTGGCGTTCGAGGTGAGTCCAGCCGCGTACCAGCCGGGTGCTCATGTGCTCGAGCTGGGCGAGTTCCACCTGCAGCTTGCCCTCGTGGGTGCGAGCACGCTGGGCGAAGATGTCGAGAATGAGGCCCGTGCGATCCAGGACGCGGCACTCGAAGGCTTTTTCGAGGTTGCGTTCCTGACTGGGCGTGAGGTCATGGTTGAAGATGACCAGATCGGCGGCATGAGCATGCACCTGATCGTGCAATTCCTCGACCTTGCCGGTACCGATGAGATAACGCGCCGTCGGCTGGCTGCGGTTCACCGTGACGAACGCCACGGTCTCCGCACCCGCCGATCGCGCGAGTTCGAGAAACTCCTGAGGATCTTCGCGCGCCTCGGGATGCAGGCCTTCCAAATGGACCAGAATGGCCCGTTCACCACCTTCGTGACGCTCGAAGAACAACAGGGCGCTCCTCTTGTTATTTATTCGCTATCCGACTCGCTCGTCTCGGAGCTAGGCAGACGGACCGGGCGGCTGGGCACCACGGTGGAAATCGCATGCTTGTAGACCATCTGGCTGACGGTGTTCTTGAGCAGGATCACGAACTGGTCGAAGGACTCGATCTGACCCTGCAGCTTGATACCGTTGACGAGATAGATGGAAACCGGAACGCGCTCTTTACGCAGGGTGTTCAGGTAAGGGTCTTGTAGCGAATGCCCTTTTGACATCGTGTCGCTCTCCTAAAGAAATGAAAATACTGATCTGGCGACATGCCAGTTTCCGCTGCCCACCATGGACACGCGGACAAAAACGATTCAGCTGCGAGGCGATATGGAGTCGCCGGCCAGGCATTTCAAGATCCGTGGCAGATTGTCACAAGCCAGGCTGTCGAAGGTGTGCGCGGCGGGCCAGCCACGCAACCAGGTCAACTGCCGCTTCGCCAATTGCCGCGTCGCCGCAACGCCACGCGCCACCATCTCTTCTCGCGTGCAATCCCCTTCCAGGAACTCCCACACCTGACGATAGCCTACGGATCGCATGGACGGCAGACCAGGATGCAGATCGGGACGTTCCCGCAAGGCTGAAACTTCGTCGATGAAGCCCTGTTCCAGCATCAGACCGAAGCGCTCGGCGATACGCGCATGGAGCACCTCACGCCGACCAGGCGCCAGGATCAATTGGGCGACAGTATAGGGTAATTGCGTCTGGGGCGCGCCGTTCGAATCGGCATTGGCACTCATTTGCAACGCGCGATGCGCGGTCATCGACTGGCCGCTGACGCGATACACCTCGAGGGCGCGCAGAAGGCGCTGGGGGTCGTTGGGATGGATGCGCGCCGCCGACACTGGATCGACCTCGGCCAGTTGCCGATGGATCTCGCCCCAGCCCGCCGTGGCCGCCAGTGCCTCGATCTCGGCGCGCACCCCGGCATCGGCACCGGGCATGTCGGCCAGGCCTTCGAGCAGGGCCTTGAAATAGAGCATGGTGCCGCCCACCAGCAGCGGGATGCGCCCGGCGGCGGTGATTTCGGCCATGGCCGCCAAGGCATCGGTGCGAAATTCGGCGGCGGAATAGCTCTCGGCAGGGTCGCGGATGTCCACCAGCCGGTGCGGATGGGCAGCCAGCACCTCGGCGCTGGGCTTGGCGGTACCTATGTCCATACCCCGGTAGATGAGCGCCGAATCCACGCTGATCAGCTCGATGGGCAGCAACCGGGCCAGTTCGATGGCGAGGTCGGTCTTGCCGGAGGCGGTCGGCCCCATGAGAAAGATGGCGGGCGGCAGGGGGGCGGTCATTGAGGATTCTCGGAGGACGCCGCGCAGGACGCGGCGGGGCGGTCAGCGGCCGCGCAGGAAGAGTTTGTCCAGGTCATCCAGGCTGAGCTGGGCCCAGGTGGGACGACCGTGGTTGCACTGGCCGCTGCGCTCGGTGGTTTCCATGTCGCGCAGCAGGGCATTCATCTCCGGCAGGGTCAGCCGCCGGTTGGCGCGTACCGAGCCGTGGCAGGCCATGGTGCCGAGCAGTTCGTTGAGGTGCGCCTGGATGCGATCGCTGGTGCCATAGTCGAGCAGATCGGCGAGCACGTCCTGCACCAGCCGCGCGGCCTGGGCCTGCTTGAGCAGCGCGGGGATCTGGCGGATGGCCAGGGTCTCGGGGCCCAGGCGCTGCAGCTCGAAGCCGAGGCGCTCGAACCACTGGCCGTGCTCTTCGGCGCAATCGGCCTCGCGCTCGCTGACCGCCAGGGACTCCGGCACCAGCAGTGGCTGGCCGCGCAGGCCTTCGCTGGCCATGGCCACCTTGAGCCGCTCGTAGGTGATGCGCTCGTGGGCGGCGTGCATGTCCACCAGGATCAGGCCCTGGGCGTTCTCGGCCAGGATGTAGATACCCTTGAGCTGCGCCAGGGCATAGCCCAGCGGCGGTACGTCGCCCTGCTCCGCGGGCAGGGCCGCGGCCTCGGCACCCTCCGGCAGCGGCGCGAAGAAGGCCTTGTAGGCGCTCTGCACCTCGGCCACCAGCGCACCCGCATAGGGCTGCGGGGTCGGCGCGTAAGGCGCAGCACCCGATCCGCCACCACCGGCGAAGGGCTGGGCAGGCGGCGCAGGACTGTCGTGCAGGACGGCGGTGGCCAAGCGCATCTCGCCCTGGGGGCCGAATTCACCGGCGGCCGGACCGCTCAGGGGCGCCGGCGCCGTGGGTGCCACCACGGCGAGCTGGTCGTCCGGGCGGATGTCGCCGAGGGCGCGGTGCAGGGTGCCGTAGAGGAAGTCGTGCACCTGGCGGCTGTCGCGGAAACGCACCTCGTGCTTGGTGGGGTGGACATTGACGTCCACCGTCGCCGGATCCACTTCGAGGAAGAGCACGAAGGCCGGGTGACGGCCGTTGTAGAGCACGTCGCGATAGGCCTGGCGCACCGCGTGAGCGACCAGCTTGTCGCGCACCATGCGGCCATTGACATAGAAGTACTGCAGATCGGCCTGGCTGCGGGAGAAGGTCGGCAGGCCGACCCAGCCCCAGAGGCGCAGGCCGTTGCGCTCGTGCTCCAGCGGCAGGGCCTGTTCGAGAAAGCCGGGGCTGCAGACGGCGCCGACCCGCCGCCCCTGGCTCTGGGGATCGCCCGCCGGATGCAGGGCCAGCACGCTCTTGCCGTTGTGCCTCAGGTGAAAACCCACGTCGAAGCGCGCCAGCGCCAGACGCCGCACCACTTCCTGCAGGTGATCGAATTCGGTCTTTTCGGCGCGCAGGAACTTGCGCCGCGCAGGCGTATTGAAGAACAGGTCGCGCACCTCCACCGAGGTGCCCTGGGGGTGGGCGGCGGGCTGTACCCGTGGCTGCATCTCGCGACCCTCGGTCTCCACCTGCCAGGCCTGGTCCTCGCCCCGGTAGCGCGAGGTCAGGGTGAGCCGGGACACCGAGCTGACCGAGGCCAGGGCTTCGCCGCGAAAGCCCAGGCTGGTGACGCTTTCCAGTTCGTCCAGGTGGTAGATCTTGCTGGTGGCATGGCGCGCCAGGGCCAGCGGCAGGTCGTCCGCCGGGATGCCATGGCCGTCGTCGCGGATGCGCAGCAGCTTGACCCCGCCCTGTTCCACCTCGATGTCGATGCGCCGGGCACCAGCGTCCAGGCTGTTCTCCAGCAGCTCCTTGGCAACCGAGGCGGGCCGTTCGACCACCTCGCCGGCGGCGATCTGGTTGGACAACCGCGGACTGAGCAGCTGGATACGCCGGGGTTCAGTCATTGCTGGCCGCCAGTTCGTGGGTGGGGATGGTCAGGACCTGACCGGAGCGGATGCGGTCGCCCTTGAGCCGATTGGCGGCGCGCAGGGTGGAGAGGTCGACATCATAGCGACGGGCGATGAGGCTCAGGCTTTCGCCCGGCTGCACCCGGTGCTGATCGATGCCGCGCACGCTGCCGACCTTGTCGCCCCGCTGCTCGCGCTGCCAGGCCAGGTAGGTGCCGGGCGGCGGGCGGTGCTGGAAGTACTGCACGATACCGGCCTGGATCTGCCGGGCGAGCAGGCCCTGGTGCGCCGGACTGGCCAGCTTGGCCGATTCGTTGGCATTGGTGATGAAGCCGGTCTCCACCAGGATCGAGGGAATGTCCGGCGATTTCAGCACCATGAAGCCGGCCTGCTCCACCCGCGAATGCAGGAGCTTGGTCGCCCGCCCGACCTGACCGAGGATGGTCTGGCCGACCTCCAGGCTGGAGGCCACGGTGGCGGTCATGGACAGGTCCATGAGCACCCCGGCGAGCATGGGATCCTTGTTGTCCAGGGCATCGGATACCCCACCGACCTGGTCGGAGCGGTTTTCCGCATCGGCCAGCCAGCGTGCGGCCTCGGAGGTGGCGCCGCGCTGGGACAGGGCGAAGACGGTAACGCCCTCGGCGCTGGCGCTGGGCGCGGAGTCGGCATGGATGGAGATGAACAGGTCGGCGCCCTTCTTGCGGGCGATGACCTGCCGTTGGCGCAGCGGGATGAAGTAGTCGCTGGTGCGGGTCAGCTCGGCGCGAAAGCCTTTCTGCCGGTTGAGATTGGCCTGCAGCTGCTTGGCGATGGCCAGCACCACGTTCTTCTCGTACAACCGACCGCGGCCGATGGCACCCGGGTCTTCACCGCCGTGGCCGGGATCGATCACCACCACCACGTCGCGCTTGCCGCTGGGGCTGGAGGGCAGACGGGTCGCCGGCTGGGCCGGGGTCACCGGGGTGGCCGGCAGATTGGGCGTGACGGTGGCGGGGATGTCGCTGGCGGCCGGATCGGTGCCCTGATCGTAGAGATCGACCACCAGGCGATTGCCGTATTCCTTGTTGGGCGCCAGGGTGAAACTCTTGGGCGTCAGGGCGCCCTTGGTGTCCAGCACCAGGCGCACCTCGCCGGGCGAGCGCTGGGCTGCCCGCAGGCCAGTGATGGGGGTGTTACGCAGCGGCTTTTCGTTCAACCCACCGTCGAGCTGCGCGCCGGACAGGTCGATGACGATGCGGTCCGGGGCACTGAGGGTGAACACGCTGGCCTTGACCGGGCCGGTCAGATCGAACACCAGACGGGTGTTGTCGGGCGCACGCCAGACGCGCATGCCCTTGATCTGGGTGGCGGCCAGCAACTGACTGCTGAGAATCAACAACAACAGGCCGAGTCCCGACCTGAAAAAACACTTGCGCATGCCTGCGACCGTATAGCTGGAGAACGAAGGATCGGCGCCTAGGGCGCGAGGGCGGCGCACCAGGCCTCGCCGTGAGCACCATGACTAGTCAGGCGCAGATCACGGCCGTCGGCGCGTGGCGTAATGGTAATGTCCAGGTCGGGCTTTGGCAAAAAGCCCTGACCGCGCTCGGGCCATTCCACCAGGCACAAGGCCTCGGCTGTGAAGTAGTCGCGAATCCCCATGAATTCCAGCTCTTCGGGATCGGCCAGGCGGTAGAGGTCGAAGTGGTAGACCGCACCACTGGGCAACTCGTAGGGCTCGACCAGGGTGAAGGTGGGGCTCTTCACCGCGCCTGCGTGGCCGAGACCGCGCAGGATGCCACGCGACAGGGTGGTCTTGCCGGCGCCCAGATCGCCGTGCAGATAGAGTACGCCACGACCGCCGCTGGCCTGGGCCAGGCGGGCACCCAGGGCATACATGGCGTCTTCGTCGGCGGCGTGCAGGGTCAGTTCAGGCATGGCTGGAGTTCCTCGAGCAACTGGCGGGCGACCGGGGGCAGATCGCTGGCGGCGAGACCGCGGCCCTGGCGACCCAGCTCGGCGCCGGCACGGCCGTGCAGCCAGGCGCCCAGGCAGGCGGCCTCGAAGGGCGCCAGCCCCTGCCCCAGCAGGGCGGCGATGATACCGGTGAGGATGTCCCCCAGGCCACCGGTAGCCATCGCCGGATGCCCTTCGCCACACAGCGCCATGCGACCATCCGGGTGGGCGATCAGGGTGCCGAAACCCTTGAGCAGCGCCACGCCGCCGTAGCGCCGCGCCAGTTCGCGGGCGCTGCCTGGGCGATCGGCTTCGATGTCCTGGATCGAGACCTGCAGCAGCCGCGCCGCTTCGCCCGGATGGGGCGTCATCACCCAGGGCCCGCGCGGCGCCTCGACCACGCCGGCGGCCAACAGATTGAGGGCATCGGCGTCCCAGACCTGGATGACGTCCAGCGTCGCGGCAGCACTGGCCAGCGCCTTGCCCCAGGCGCCCTGGCCCAGGCCCGGCCCGACGGCGAGCACATCGGCCTTCTTGGCCAGTTCCAGTACGGCGAAACTGGAACGTACGCCGGCGACCATCACTTCCGGCCGCCGCGCCAGCACCGCGGTGACGTTGGACGGTCGGGTCGCCAGGCTGAGCATGCCGGCACCGCAGCGTAGCGCCGCCTCGCTGGTCATGATGGCCGCGCCGCCGGTGCCTTCGTCACCGCCGATCACCAGCAGATGGCCGTATTGCCCCTTGTGCGCGTTGAGCGGGCGCGCCGCCAGGCGCGGCAGGTTGCCGGGCGCCAGACGCTGAGCGGTGGCGTGGGCGGGATTCTGCGGTTCCTCCATCAGCGGCTCGAACACCAGACTGCCGACGTGATCCGGCCCCTTGCCGGTGAACAGCCCGAGCTTGAGACCGATGAAGGTGATGGTCAGATCGGCGCGCACCAGGGCGCCCGCCGCAGCGCCGGTATCGGCATCCAGCCCGGAGGGAATGTCGATGGCCACCACCGGCAATTCGCTGGCGTTGATCCGCTCGATGGCCGCGGCATAGGGCTCACGTGCGGCGCCCTTGAGCCCGGTGCCCAGCAAGGCATCTACCACCACGCCTTCCAGCGGGGCATCCGCGCGCCAAGGCTGGATGTCCACGCCGGCGGCGAGGGCCTCGGCATGGGCCAGGGCGGCATCGCCCTGGAGTCCGGCCGGATCGGCCAGGTGCCAGACCCGCGCCTGCCAGCCCGCCTTGCGCGCCAGCGCAGCGACCAGGTAGCCATCACCGGCATTGCTGCCACCGCCCGCCAGTACGCAGAGGGCGCCGGCATGAGGCCAGCCATGGCGCAATGAGCGCCAGGCCGCCGCCGCCGCGCGCCTCATCAACTCGAGACCGGGCAGACCGCCGGCGATCAGTTGGGCGTCGAGATCCCGCACCTGCTGGGCGCTGTAGAGCTGGAACGGCAGTTCGTCGTGCATGCTGGGAAAGCCTCCGGAGTCTGGCAAAATAGGCGGCCCTCCTGCCTGTGCGCTCCCGTCGATGTCCGCTGTCGCTCTCGATCTCGCCGCCCTGGCCGACCTCATCAAGACCTGGGGTCGGGAATTGGGCTTTCAACAGACCGGCATCGCCGGGCTGGATCTGGCACGTCACGAGGAACATCTGGAGCGCTGGCTGGCCGCCGGTTTCCACGGCGAGATGGACTATATGGCCGCGCACGGCAGCAAACGTTCGCGACCGGCCGAACTGGTCCCGGGGACCCTGAGGGTGGTGTCCCTGCGCATGGACTACCTGCCCGGCGACACCCGCATGAGCGAGCGCCTGGCCGATGGCACTGCGGCCTATATCTCCCGCTACGCCCTGGGCCGCGATTACCACAAGCTGATCCGCAAGCGCCTGCAGCAGCTGGCCGAGCGTATCCAGGGCGAGATCGGCCCCTTCGGCTATCGCGCCTTCGTCGACAGCGCGCCGGTGCTGGAAAAGGCCATCGCCGAACAGGCCGGCCTGGGCTGGATCGGCAAGAACACCCTGGTGCTCAATCGCAAGGCCGGCAGTTGGTTCTTTCTCGGCGAACTCTTCGTCGACGTGCCCCTGCCGGTGGACGAGCCCACCCCACGCGACCACTGCGGCACCTGCCGCGCCTGCCTGGACATCTGCCCGACCCAGGCCTTCGTCGGCCCCTATCAGCTCGACGCCCGGCGCTGCATTTCCTACCTGACCATCGAGTTCAAGGGCTCCATCCCGCTGGAGCTGCGGCCACTGATCGGCAACCGGGTCTTTGGCTGCGACGACTGCCAGTTGGTCTGCCCCTGGAATCGCTTCGCCAAGCCCACCGCCGAAGGCGACTTCCAGCCACGCCACAGCCTGGACAGCGCCAGTCTGGCCGAGCTCTTTCGCTGGACCGAAGCCGAATTCCTCAGCCGCACCGAAGGCTCGCCCCTGCGCCGTGCCGGCTACGAACGCTGGCTGCGCAACCTGGCCGTGGGCCTGGGCAATGCGCCGACCAGCATCCCCGTGCTGGAAGCCCTGAAGCTGCAGCGCGAGCATCCCTCTCCCCTGGTGCGTGAGCACGTGGAGTGGGCACTGCAGCGGCACGGCGAAGCCTGAACGGCAAACCAGGCGTTCAGGGGCCTACCGTGGTGTAAGGGATCGGCGCCCACCAGCTGCCGTAGGGGACGCCGTACTTGTCGACATAGCGCTTGACCACCGGCGACAGCGGCCGGTACTTGCCGTTGGATTTGCCGCCATAGGGCCCCTTGGGCTCGATCTCGGCCTGGAGGGTCAGGACTTCGATGGGGTCGAGGCAGGGGCCCATGATCCAGACCTTGACCACGCCGCCGGGCGCCAGGCCGATGGTGAGGGCTTCGCGATAGTCGAAGTGGTAGCCGCTCGGACAATGGCCCGGGATACGCTCGACCATCTTTTCCCGGGCCCAATCAGGAATGGTGAACAGCGCGTGATAGGTTTGAGGCTCGACCATGGATTGCCAGCGTAAGGATACGACGTAGGGCAGATCCAGGCCGGTCAGAGTACGGCCTTTGCCTGAGCCGATTCGCCTGGGCCAGCCTTTGGCGGTAGCCGATAGGCTAGCCGGTTGCCCCATGGCGACCACACCCCCCATGGCATTGGGAAAGATACGCCCACTGCTGTCGCCAATGTTGGCTTGCTCCAGCCAGACTTCCATATAGTTGGGCGCTAGAAAGCCCAGGTACCAGGCGTCATAGGGCAGCTTGTTTGCGGCGTCAGACTGACAACCTGCCAGGCCCAGTAGCAGGACGAGAGACAGCAGCCAGCGACTCATCGCCCAACTTTTCATGGCCCTACCGTGGTGTAGGGAATCGGCGCCCACCAACTGCCATAGGGCACGCCGTACTTATCGACATAGCTTTTGACCACCGGCGACAGCGGCCGATACTTGCCGTTGGATTTGCCGCCATAGGGCCCCTTGGGTTCGATCTCGGCTTGGAGGGTCAGGACTTCGATGGGATCGAGGCAGGGACCCATGATCCAGACCTTGACCACCCCGCCGGGCGCCAGGCCGATAGTAAGGTCCTTGCGATAATCCGAGGTGCGACCACTGACCGGACACTCGGCTGGTAGACGCTCGACCATTTTTTCCCTGGCCCAATCAGGGAT